>JAUXGY010000019.1 GCA_030621805.1 Kiritimatiellales bacterium
GTGGAATTCAATAGTTGTAAACTACCGCGACCTACCGAGTGGTAGTAGATTTTGATGAGATGTTTGAGCGATTTGCGTTTCTTTTCATTTCCCGGACTCCAGAACCAGTTGTGATCGTAGAGTGTGGTGTTGCTTTCCAGGGGTGCCCAGGCATCTCCATCTGGATTGCCCTCTACGATGGTGGCAAGGCCTGTTGCCAGATCTTCTTTTTTGAGCGAGTTCCATGCGGGATAGGCGAGCATGCCACTCTCAGTGCCCGGCCAGCGAAGATTTGCCATAGGACCTTGGAGAACGACGGCATCGGGAGCGTATTTTTCAGCAACTTCACTGACGTCAACTTTACAACTGCCATCAAACCATAGCTCGTTGATCACGCCGTAATTGGAAAGGCATTCGGCCCATTGAGCTCTGAGAACTTTGTTGTAGGCTTTTTGTTTTGAGGGGTCTTTGGTGATCCCTCCTGATCCTATGCCTGCGCCCCAACGCATATCACCCGGGTAAATATAAATGCCTAGCCCAAGCCCCTGTTTTTTACAGCTCTCAGAAAGTTCTTTGAGAATGTCTCCCTTCCCGTTCTTCCAAGGGGAACTTTTGAGGCTGTAGTCGGAGGTTTCGGTTTGCCACATGCAGAAGCCACCTACGTGTTTGGCGACGAATATGATGCTTTCAGCCCCCATGTTTTTGGCCGCTTGACACCACTGGTCGGTATCGAGTTTTTGGGGGTTGAATGAAGATGCGGGAATCCCTCCAAGATCATATTCTTTACCTGTCCCGGTATTCGTGGAGAAGTGAATAAATAGGGTGCGATCCTGCTCCTGATACTTAAACTGCGCGACAGACGGCCTGGCGAGCTTTGATGCGGCGGGATCATCAATTGCTTTTTGCCAAGCCGCATCATCCATCTGCGCAAGGCAGAAGTTCAGCGAGGAGAGAAGGAGGAGAGATACTATTTTTTTCATATTGAATGGATATGGTAGATCGTTTCCGCATTGCGATGTAAAATGGCGTGTTACTCATCTAAGTAGCTGGAAAAACTCAACGGCGATAGTATGAGAAGGAATAGAGAGATCAAGTGATTTGCCTAAATATAAATGGCTCTTCTCGGATATGCGTTTTTTAGAGGTTCCTTCTCGTTGTTATGTTTGGCAGGTCGTAGATCTTCAGATGAAGGTGTTTTTCATCGCGGTATCGAAATTCCAGTCTTGCTAACCTCTTGAGTTGATATACGTTCTCTCTAGTACTTATTTTTAAGAAAGGAGAATTCTATGCTGAAAAGATTAAAGTCCACGCTGTATATGTTGTTTGTTTTGTGTCTATCGATCTTCCTGTTTTCTTGCATTTCTACCCGGGGAAGGGGCTTTGATCCTATTTCGGAAGAAGCTGAAAAAGGGGAGGAAAAGAGTTTTGAATATCAGGATCTCGTAGAACATGAAGCGCTGGAGGTGAGCTTTACGGTGCACCTTCTGGGGCCTTGGGACGGCTCTTCTGGCGGTACCGCGTGGTCGCCGGACCGATTTTTCTGCAAGGTGGGCGGTATGACTCTGGTAGACTCGACCTTCAACAATTGTCACTTGGCGTTTACGGGTAATACCTGGCAGAGCTTTCCCGATCCCTATCACGAAGGCCAGATTGATCTAAGTAAAGACGAGGGCTGTTTGTCTGATGGCACCCATCTTTATCTTGGAAGTCGCGGGGCCTCTGCCGTTGCCAGTCAGGGCTTCAAGTGGGGCAAGGTGCCGTCCATGGATAGTTCCTATACATTCAGGTTTGTCATTCCGCACAATAAGGAATCGGTTCAAGTGCACTTCGGAACGATCTGGAATGAAAGTCAGGAAAGCGTCGCAACCTACCGACTGGAAAACGTTCAGCTGAAGGTTCTAAAGAAAATTCCGAGGCTGGATGCCAAAGCGGAGGCAAAGGCTTGGTCGACTTTCTTCTCGGGATTTCCGGAAACGTCGCAACAGGGATGGGAAAAGATCTACGCAACGCATCCCGATAAGCTGATCGAGCGTGTAGAGGCTCTTTTGAGGGGGGACAAGGAACGTAAGGATTACCTTGTGGAGCAGCTGAAAGAAGGGGATGTCCCGTCCAAGGCGCTCTTCTTTGAGGTGGACTCGGATCCTTTCGCCAAAGATCTAAATGAGCAATTGCATCGCATTCTATGTTTAAGGGAGCTTGCTCTGGGACGGAAATTTATGTCCCGCGAAGAACAGGAGGAAATCTGGGATGCTCCACGTAGCCTTTCCGAAAATCGGGTTTTATCCAGAGTCTGTTCTCGCCAGAGCTATGGTCCTAAAGGTTGTGTTCCGCTTCAGAAGGCACAGATGCGCCTTGTCTCTTACCTGAGGATGATTAACACGGAAAAATCGCTCCAGCTGGCAGAAGAACTGGATCCTCGCGGCAGAAAGTAGGCACGAAAGTCGGAAAAGGCTCAGCCCTGAATGGAATTTTTAGGGGGCGAAGCGTTTGCCGTCTATATGATCGTTTGCTCCACACCCAGGTGTTGGAAAAGGCGTTCAAAAAGGTAAAGTCGAGCAATGGAACTCTCGGAATAGACGGGCTGCCCTGCAAAGGCTTTGCGCTGAACCAGTCGGAAAATATCGACGAACTTTTTGAGGCGTTGCGCACAAAGGTCGATCGACCCAGCCCCGTGAGAGGAACAAGGCTGAGCTTAATCACTCAGCCTTGTCCTACTCGATTTTGAATCCTCATTCCCATTCAGGGAGATTCAAAACTCTGAGGTTACGAGTCCTTTTCGGACTCTTCAGTATGGTATTTTTCTACGGTCCTTTCTAGGCTGCGTAGTTGCTTGGCGACATCGTTGAGGCGGAATTCGATCGAGTTGAGAATCCAGAATTGAAAATGTTCTACCTTGGTTGCCTTATGCATCATCCAGATGATTTTAATGGAGACCAATAGAACGGCAATGCCGAGGGATAGCTCGGTGGGAATTAAAACTTGAACCCCACCCACCACATGAAGAACATCATTGATGCCGATGAGTATGATCGCTGCGATGAAGATTCGGTTCATCCATTTGTCGCGCTTCTCCTGCTCCTTGCCGCCGATTTGTCCCATCAGCTTTCGGATTTTCTCCTTTTCTTTCTTAAACTGGTCGAGTTCCGCTTTGAGTTTGAGGGGGTCGAGTTCTTCCATGATTAAAGCTCCTGATTGATTGCGGTAATTATAGGAGTAACGGGGCTTTCATCAATAAATTATCGTGTCAATTCATGGTATGCATGATAAAACGTCGCCTTCTTTTTTATCGGGCGGGGACTAGATGGGTAGAAAACTAAAAATCGCAATTTCCTGTGGGGGGACCGGTGGGCATATCTTTCCGGGCCTGGCTACGGCGTTCGAGTTGCGCGAGCGCGGCCATGATGTAACGCTGTGGATGGCGGGAAAGGATATCGAGAGCGATGCCGTTAAGGATTGGCCCGGGCCTATTGTGACCATCCCGTCTGAAGGATTTCAATTCGGGATATCGATACGTAGTGTGCTGACCTTTATTCGTTTGTTCAAAGCCTATCGACTGGCGCTTGAAACCATGCGAGTGGCCAAACCTGATGTGGTGCTTGCTATGGGTAGCTATGCTTCGTTTGGACCCGTCAGAGCGGCTCGGAAACTCAAGATTCCCTATGTGCTGCATGAGGCCAACCTGCTTCCCGGACGTGCGGTTGCGTTTCTTGCGCGCCATGCGGATACGGTTGCTGTTAGTTTTGAAAAAACGCGCTTTTATCTCAAGCATGGTAAGATTGAGACCACGGGTATGCCGCTGCGCAAGGAGCTTCGGCGGGCCAGCACGGTTTCGAGCCGCGTGCGCGAGGAGGGCGATCTTCTACGCATTCTTGTGATGGGCGGTAGCCGCGGTGCGCGCACCCTTAATGAAGTGATACCCAAGGCGATTGCTGCCGCCAGTGAGAAGGATGTGGCCATCGAGGTTGAGCATATTGCGGGACTGCAGGATAGTGATACGATTCAGGCGATCTATTCGGATGCGGGGGTCACCGCTACGGTTCATCATTTTGTCCAGCATATGGAAAATATCTATCCTAAAGTAGATCTCGCTATTTGCAGAGCCGGGGCGGCCACCTGTGCAGAGCTTTCTTCCTTTGCCCTTCCGGCTCTTCTGATTCCTTTGCCCACGGCGGTGCGCGACCATCAAACGGGCAATGCACGCGTTCTTCAGGATTTTTGTGCGGCGGATGTGATTGCCGAAGAAGACCTCACGGCCTCTTGGTTGCGGGACTATCTGGTTAATGTGTCCCAGAATCCGGAACGACTTGAGCGCATGGCCGCTGCCATGAAAAATCGGGCGCAGCCTAACGCAGCCGGGTTACTGGCTGATCTGCTCGAAAACGTCGGTGGGGCATAGCCGTGAATTCGGTTGATTTTGCCGAATCGCAAATTAGAAAAGGGGGCCGCGTTCATTTGATGGGTATCGGGGGTATCGGCATGGCCGGAGTTGCCTTCCTTCTCAAGGAGCGCGGATTTAACGTTTCAGGATGTGACCTGCAGGATAATCGCCAGACGGCTTGGTTGAAGAAAAACGAGATCGCAGTTTTTTCCGGGCATTCTGAATCGCATATCTCCGAATCGATCGACTGGCTTATTCGCTCCACCGCGGTTCCCGATACACATTCGGAGGTGCGCCGGGCCCATGAACTTGGGATACCCGTTTCTCGTCGGGGCGAAGTGCTGCCTGCACTTATGCGGGATCGCATGTGCATTGCAGTCGCTGGCACACATGGAAAAACCACCACCACGGCGATCATCGCTCAGGTACTTGGTTGCGGATATTGCGTCGGCGGCGAAATCGATGGTATCGAAGGGGTGGCCAAGGAGGGAGAGCTCATGGTGGTTGAGGCCGATGAGTCCGACGGAACGGTTGATGGATACACGCCCGACTATGCCGTTATTACCAATATAGAATACGACCATATGGAGCACCACGCCTCCGAGATTGCCTTTGTGGATTGCTTTGAGCGGCTCATTGCGAACACAAAGCACAAGGTCTACTACTGTCCCGCTGACCGAATGGCCCGCCAGCTCTGTTTGGGTAATCCCAAATGCACGCCGTATCAAATCCCCGAAGGTGGATTGAACCTTCCGCTCCCCGGGCATCATAATCAATGGAACGCTGCCGCTGCACTGGCGGTTTCAAAGCAATGGAGAACGGAGGAGGAAATTCTTCATGCATTGGAGCAGATTCAATCGATCCGGCGACGGTTCGAGACCGTATTCATAGGAGCGGGAATACAGGTCGTTACCGACTATGCACACCATCCAACCGAGATCGCAGCACTCATCCAGACAGCTTTGGAGTTGAAACCTAGGCGTCTTCTCGGAGTCTTTCAGCCGCATCGCTACACACGCACGCTTGCACTCGGCACCGACTTTCCGGGTAGTTTTGAGGGTGTGGAAAAACTCTGGATCGTTCCCGTTTATGCGGCCTCGGAGCAACCCGTTGCGGGGGGTATGGCCGAGGATCTAGTTGCGCGATTTCCTCATAAATGGAGTGACCGACTTCACTATAGCTCCTCTTTAACGGCGGCCTGGGCCGCGATTTGTTCAGAACTGTGCGCGGGTGATTTGCTCCTTGTTATTGGAGCGGGGAACATTGATGAGCTTTCGGAGTGGGCCCGAAAACTATAGTGGTTTTTTTTGGGCAATTACCTTGAATTGCTAGAGGCACTATATAATCTGGTTCCAATTGGCGATTTTGTTGTTTTCGTACCATGCTTGCATGGCGGGTAGGTACCGGAGAGGAAGACCGGTTGTTGCCTTGGTTTGGTTGCTTGGAATTAGAATTGGTTGAGGGATGTTTATGACACTTGCTTTTCGTTCGTATGGGAAGTTGATCCGTGGTTTTCTGCTGATCACTTCGTTTATGGCTTTTTCCGCCGCGGCCCAAGATTACTCTACGCTGGGAGTTTCCGACATCGTTGCTTCCGCAAACCTAAAGCTGAAGCGTGGCGATTATGCTGGTGCCATCCCCCCGTTGCAGGAAGTGGTTGATCGTTTTAGAGATTTGACCGACCCTGCAAAAATAGAGGTTCTCCAAAATGCCCGTTTCCAGTTGGCTCGGGCTCTCTATAAGACGGGGGATATTCCTGCTGGCATGGAGGTGCTGACGGAGTATCTTGAGCAGGAACCGCGTAAGCAGGAGCGCATGGCATTGCGCATGGTGGCTCAGGGACTTTTTGAGGTCCACGATTGGGAGCAGATTGAAAAGGTGGCCGCTAAGCTTCTCGCCTTGCCGGATCTGTCGCCGGATGATCGCCTTAACGCAAACCTAATGCTGGGCCAAGCCCTCTTCCAGGCGCAAAAATGGAAGGAGTGCATCGCTCCACTCACCTACATGGAACGCGAGAGCAAGGATAAGGAAAGCAAGCAGGCGGCGCAGATCATGATTGTACGAGCTTTGGTGGAGGCCGAAGATTGGAAGGAACTCTTTGTTTGGATTCCTCGCGTCTTCCGTACGGATGCCAAATACGATATTACCCTGAACCTAACTGCAATGAAGGCGGCCAAGGCGCTCTTTTCTCAGGATGATGCTCTCAACTCATTGGTTCTCTACCGCATGGTATTGTCGCGTGAAATGTTGATTGAGTTTTCAAATAAGCGCATCGTTCGGCTTTCGAGAAAGCTTGCGAAGGACGAGAAGACCGGCATTCCGGAAAAAATCCGAAAGGAACGCCTAAAGGAAATCGAAGAGATTCGAAGCTTGATCGAAAAAATTACCGAGCTCCCCCCGTATGAGGATGAGGTGGCCTTCCGCATTGGAAAAATCTACCACGAATTGTTGCGCTACTGGGAGGGATACGTGCTTTTCGAAAAGATTTATACAGAGGCTCCCGATAGCGAAATTGGAGCTGCGGCGATACTTGAACTTGTATTGACCTTATACGATCTCCAGGAAATCGATCGAGCAGAGGAACAAGTTCTGAGCTATTTGGAGGCTCGAATCACGGGCAAGAGCGCGAGCATGCTGCTTTCAATGATGATGCGTGATAACCTCCTCAAGCAGAACGGAGAAAAGGTGGTTAGCCTTCAAAAATATATGGATACCTTGCCTACGACCACGGATGCTGATGAAACTTCGATAAAAGGGGATCTTCACTATATGATGGCTTTCGGCCATTTCCAAACCGGAGACCACAAGGCCTCGGAAGACCAGTTTAATATAATTATCACCGATTTCCCAGAGAGCCAGAGGTTGCCTGATTCTTATTACTATCTCGGCATGACCTATATGATGCGCGCCGAATACCAGAATGCCATCGATGCTTTCGGGGTGTACCAGGAAAAATATCCGGAAGGAGAGTACTACTCCGATGCCATCTTCCGCCAAGGCGTTTGCTTTTTAGGACTCAATAATGCCAGCGAGGCAGAAAAAATATTTACCTTGTTCATCGAGACCTATCCGACCGGTAAATTTGTTTCGGAGGCCTACAGTATGCGCGGTGATATCGAAGCCTCCAAGGATGGGCAGGACGATCCTAAAACACCAGATGTCGACGAATATGATCCAGAGACACTGGATCGTGCCTTGGCCGACTACCGAAAAGCGATGGATACGGCCAGCACGCCGAAGCAGGCCGCTTATGCAGCATTTCAGGCGGCGGAGGTTTATAAGCTGGAGTTTAAGTGGCAGGAAGTCATCGATCTGATGGAGTATTATCTCAATCTCAAGGGCAGCGATGCTGATGTGGCTCAGGCTGTATTCTGGATTGGGAAGGCGCAGATTTCGATGGGGCAGATTAATGAGGCAATAGAGGCCTATCTTGACGCCATTCTAAAATTTGGTGGCGATGTGAATCAGGAGGGCGTTGATAAAATAATCGATGAATTAATTTCTGTTGCTGAGTATCGTCTGTCGGATGAAGATCGAGAACTCTTTGCGGTCAAACTCAAATTAAAAATGACGGATATTGATCCGACCGAGAAGGTTTTGCTATTGCGTTTGAATGTCGCTTTGGCCTTGCTCATGGGCGAAGAGGAAATCAACGCACTGGGAAGCTCATTTCTTAAGGAGAACCAAAGTCTAAAGATCGTTACACCCATCTCCTTGGCAGTGCTGTGCAATGTCGCGGTGGCGGAGGACGATACGGAACAAATGGGCCGGTTATATGAACATTTTGTCGAGAATTTTGAGGATTCAGAGAAACTTTGGACGGCTTACCGCGCAAAGGCATACCAGTTATTGGCTGCAGACGATTTTATTGCGGTAACGAATGTCATTGAAGAGGCTCAGGGTCTTTACGGATCGGATTCCTTTATGGGATGGTCGCAAATAATCAAGGGCGATACCTTGTTTAAAATGAAGTTGTACGACGAGGCCGAGCCCGCCTACAACACCGTCATGGGAGTGCCCGCATGGCGGGGGCCACTCTATGCAGAAGCCATGTATGGCATGGGGAAATGTCGGTTGGCCAATCAGGATTTTGAAGGGGCTCATACTTTCTTCCAGCGCACCTACCTTCTTTTTAAGGCCTATGCCAATGGTGAATGGGCGGCAAAAGGATATTTGGCAGCGGCGGATTGCCTGCTAGAACTGGATCGCAAAGAGGATGCCGTCAAGACGTGGAAGGACATGATTGAGAATGACTATGTCAATACACTCCCGGCAGTCGAGACGGCCAAGAAAATGATCAAGAAATATGGGGATACATAGATGAACAAAGTATTTTTAGCAGGGCTGCTTTCGGGAATCTTTCTGATGGTAGGGATCGCCGAAGCGCAGCCGATTACGGTCGAGCTAAAGATGGGAGCCAAGCGTTCTTGGAGGGGGCAGGTTATCAGCCGGGATGGAGAATGGATTGAGTTCAAAATAGACAATAGTCCCAAGCCTATGCGCATCGGTGTGGAAAAGGTCACTGAGCTTATTTTCGAGGTGGAAATCGATACAGAAAAGATTTCAAAAAAATTGGAAAACAGGGAATACGACGGGGTCATCGCCATGCTTGGCCGAGCCATCAAACCTTTTGCCGAATACGACGATATTCCTTCGAACCTCACGAAATATAATGCCTTGCTGATGGAACTTTACTACCGCACTTGGGAGTACGATAAATCGTTATTGATTTCCTCCAAAATTGCCAAAGATAGTCGTAACCCTGCGCTACAGAAAAAAAGCCGGATGTATCAAGTTCTTGCACTAATCGATGGAGGAAAGGTTGCTGAAGCTGAGGCCTTTATTTCAGAGTATGGATGGGACCAGAATCTTGCCGATGACACCTCCCCGGAAAAACTCTACATTGCCGCAAAGCTGTTAGCCCTGAAGAAACAATATAGCGAGGCGATGTTATGCGTTGCGAAGGTGATTGCATTCAATAGTCAGGATCCGGACTGGATGCAACCCGCCGAAATACTCTGTGCAGAGATTTACACCGAGCTCGGGTTGTACGACTCCGCTGAGGAGGTTTGTCGCCAGATTGAACTTTTTTATAGGGACTCACCGGAGTTTGATGCGGCGGTGAAGTTAAGAGTAAGGATTAAAAAATTGCGTGCAGAATAGGATCTAAAATAAAAGCAGAGTTTGAGGGAAATCTAACTGAAGGAAAGGAGCGAGAAGATGAATAAAAAATTAATTAAATTGGCGTTTTGTTTTAGCTTGATGATGGGGCCTGTTGCATTTGCACAGGATGCGGATGTTCCTGCTGAAGGCGGGGGGTCGAAAGTTGAAGAAACCACCCTTTGGGGAATGATCAAGCAGGGCGGTTGGTCCATGTATCCGCTGGGTTTGTTCTCGGTAGGAATGGTCTTTTTCATTGTGCAGAACTCACTGGCTTTGCGCGAAAAAGTATTGCTTCGTCCGGACCTAATGCCGAATTTTGTTCAGATGATGAAAGACAAGAAGGTGCTCGAAGCCCACGACCTCTGCAAGGAAAACGAAACCTTGTTTACCTATGTTTTCGCGGCAGGACTCGAACGCTGTTCCACCACTGGAGATATTAATTTCGGTAAAGTGAAGGAAGCCATTGAGGAAGCCAGCACCGAGGAAGTCACCCAATACATGAAAGCCGTCGACTATCTTTCGATTATCGGAGCAACCGCCCCGATGCTCGGGCTGCTCGGTACCGTTTCCGGTATGATCAAGGCCTTCCAGACGATCGGTTCCAAGGGGATGGGCAAGCCGGAAGAACTTGCCGGGAACATTGGTGAGGCCCTCGTTACGACGGCTACCGGTCTAATCATCGCCATTCCGTGCATGCTGGCCTACTACTATTTCCGGAATAACTTCATTAAATCCACCGCAACGCTAGGTCGTCAGATCGGTGCGCTACTCGATACGTTGGAATCGGGTGAACTCCCGCTTGGTTTCGAGAGTATGGGAACTGGATCTGCACCCAAGGCCTCCGCGAAATAAACCCCTGTCGGACGAGGTGTAAAATGAAACTCAAACTACCCCCCAAAGACGATGTAAATATCGATATGGCTCCCATGATCGATATGGTGTTCCTATTGCTCATCTTCTTCATGGTGGCCTCCGTGGTAGTGGAACTTGACAAGAAACAAGTCATCATTCCCAAGGCCAAATACGCAGTGGTTCCCGATGAAACCAAGGGGCGCATGATGCTCTCGGTGGATGCGAATAACCAAATCTACGTAGGGTTAAGCCCGGTGGACCTGAAAGAACTCAAGAGCCTCATCACTGAGGAACTGGATCTCAATCCGGATCTCCGGATTCTGATCCGGGCAGATGAGCGGGTTGAGTACAAGACCAATAAAGACATCATTGTTGCGTGTGCAGCGGTTGGTGCAACTGATCTGATCTATGCAACCTTCGAGGAATAGCCATGAAACTGCTTGATGACTTAATGAATAAGAAGGCCGAACTACAGATCACGCCCTTGATTGATGTGGTGTTTCTTCTGCTCATCTACTTTATGGTGACGGCATCGCTCGTTACGAAGGAAGCGGACCTTTCCTTTATGCTTCCGGTTAAGGTGGAATCGCAGGAACCGGTCTTGTTGCCGATCGAGGTACTGATTGAGGTAAATGACGGTGGCGAAATCACCATTAACGGGATCGTTTTTGGCGAGGCTGGAACGGGTCTGGATGATCTTATTTCGGAGTTGCTTAGATACAAGGAAGCGGCCGATGCCTCCCAGAGCGAATTTATTGTCAATATCCTTCCGGACGACAAGGCTTTGCATGGCCGCATTGTTAAAGTGATGGATGCCTGTGCCGCCGCTGAGGTGAAGAATTTGTCCTTTAGTATGGCGATGTAGGACAAAGAAGAAAAAATGTACAATAAGTACGAGAGTAATTATAGATAATAGGTCTTCGGATATCCTATCCAACGTTGCAAACGCCCCGGTTTCGGGGCGTTTTCTTTTGGATTTAAAGAACCTTTGTTTGGGTTTCCAGCTTTGCCTGCTCGGCCGCTTCGGGGGAGCAGAGGATGGACACGTCCGGATTTTTGAAGGCCTTGCTGAGTATGTCCCCGAAGGCATTGAAGTGTGCCTGGGTGGTGGCTAGGATTTCGTCGCGCAGGCGTTGGCGCTCGGTATCGGTATAACCGATCAGGTAGCGTATGCAACTGGAGTAGCCCTTGGCGTCGGGAAGCTGGTAGGCATCGACCTGCCCGATCGCACCGATCAGCGCGCGGGTCAACTCATCTTCACTCAGAACCAGGTTTTTCAGAAAGTCGCCCGTCGCCTTGTAGACCTCCAGTGAGGCTTCGAGGTTGGGGTCGCGATAGGATGCGAAGGTGAAGGCTCCGGAGCGTTGGTCGAATGCACACATGCCGCCGTAGGCCCCCCCCTGTACGCGGATATGCTCCCAAAGCCAAGCCGTCCGCAGGTAGAGGGTAATCACCAGTGCGGAACCGTGCATGGTGTAGCCCTCATTAAAGAGGTTGGCCGAGCATCCGACATAGTTTACCAGCGAGGGAGCCGTAAGTGCTTCTGATTTGGGCAGGATGCTTGGGTTCCATTTCTTGGGGGTAAAGTTTTCGGGGTCGGGAAGTTTTCCAAGGAAATCGCCCAGCGCCTGGATCACATCGGGTCGCGCAGCTTCATCGACAGTGATGTTGCACACGATGTGTTTTCGGTGGAGTAGTGTTCGGAGGATTCGCTCCATCCGTTGGACAATCTCCGGCCACTCCGTTTCGATATCGTCTGCGAGCTTGCGGAGGAAGAAGAGGGCTTCGACACCGCCCATCTGTTCGGTGACCCAGTGCGCCTCATTATAGTGCGCTTTCAGCCGCGTCATTACCGCTTGATGGCCGTGTGGCAGGAGCGCTGATTCCATCTCGGATTTGTGCTCCAGCACGATCTGCTTAAAGCGTTCTTTATGGTTAAAGTTCGGATGCAGCAAGATATCACTCAGGATATCAAGTAGCTCGTGGGTCTGTCCAACCATACACTTGCCCCGCAGGAAAAAGCGGGTAAGGCCGGTGTCGGAACCTTCCAGTGCGGAAAGGCAGGGTGCGCCGTAGATGCCGCCGGTATTCTTAGCGATGCGTTGCGAGAGCGAAACATAATCTTCGAGTTGGGTGCCCATCTCCAGCAAGGCGCTTCCGAGCAGCGCGGCGTAGGGGATGTCGTCCTGTTCCAACCCATGCAGCTCAAAGCTCACATCGAGATAGAGAATCCCATTGGTGAACAGGTCTTGGGTCAGCACGGTGGTGCCGTGCAGATTGGTTTTGTTGT
>JAUXGY010000032.1 GCA_030621805.1 Kiritimatiellales bacterium
TCAGGTCAACGGCACCCTCGACAGCCATCACCGGGGTTCGATAGGATTCGGGGGCGTTGGTGGCGTGGTAGTGCACGTTAAAGTGGTCATAGATTACGCCGTTCAGTTTGAGGGCGGCCTGACTGGGGTTATTGATCCCTTCGACCATGGGTTTGAGCTGCTCGTGGAACGTCTTGCGCCAGCGTTCACGGGTTTCGGAGAGGTTGGCATAGGGAAGGATATATTCGCGGTAGAGAGCGTCGTCGATGCGCTCTTTCCACGGGGCTTCATCTAGTGCCTTGCGGGCGTAGGCCACATTCTCCAACAGAAAATCGGCATCGAGTTCCTGTAGATCCCGCAGCGGCATGTTGGCGATCAGGAAGGCGACATCTGTGCGTTCGGTGCCTTTACTTTCTTTAAGCGCTTTTTCGAGTTCGATTCGATTGTCGCCGGCAAAGCGCAATGCGGTTAAGAGACTTTGAGAGCGCGCGATGGATGGGGGGTGTGTTTTTGCGGTTGGCTTGCCGGTATGGATCGCGGGAGTGTTGGCCGAAGTCGGGGTATCGTCGATGGCATGTGCGCCGAAACGCAGTTGGATGGTATCGCCGGCCTTGCGGGGTAGATCCGTTACGGAAAGTAGGGCGAAGTCATCCGTCACCAGCACATCCATGGCCGGGGTGCAGGAGACGAGCCGAATGCCGCCGAGGCGTTTGGGGAAGGGGATGGCGAGGGGGCGGTTCCCCCAGGTGCCGTCTTTGAGCACGCGGATTTCGATGACGACATTTTCACCCTCGTGCGAGTAGGTCGTGGTCCATTCCGGGGGCTTTTCCGGTAACCGGGCAATCCATGCGGGGTCGCCATAGAACGCCACGGTATCACGATCCCAGAGGTGGCCGAGCAGTTTGCCGTCTCTGATCCCATGTTTTTTAGACATGCCGTTGATGTCGGACGTTTTGTAGCTGTCAAAGTTAATTCCGGCTTGGTCCGGGAACAATTTTTGAAGTTCCCACACCAAGGCCTGATTGTTGTAGAAAAAGGATTCGGCGAGCGTGTATTGGTTATTAAAATAGGTTCCGGTGCCCCAGCCCATGTAGCCGTGGAACGTGACGGCGGTGTAGCCGAACATTTGGAGCACGCCGCCGGAGTGCATCCATGCGGTGGCCATGCAGTCGCGGTCGGGGATATTTCCGATTAGACAGTTCCCCATGGGCATGTAGATCTTGGGATGCGGAGAGTTAATGTCGTAGCGCTCGCCATCAGTACTCTTGCTGAACAGTTGGCCGTTTTCGCAGCGGAAGCTTCCTCCGGGAATGTTGTAGCAAATCTGCCAGTCTTTTTCCGTAGCATGTCCGCTCGTCTGGAAGAGGTCGGGAGGGCGGGTGTTGAAGGCGTCAGCATACTGTTTGGCCGGGTCGGGTGCCGCAGTGATCTTTTTCGGGGTTTCGCCTTTGTGCTTGATCCAGAAGGCATGGATATCGGTTTCGCCGCTGGCAAAGCCATGGTCGAAACCGTCCAGAATAGAAGGACCCATGCTGGTGGCAACACTTTTGATGATCAGCGGTTCGGAGCGTTTGGCAATCCGCAGCGCATCTGCGGCGTCGTACCCGGTAACAATACCCCAGCGCAGATCGGTGTACGGGTCGTTGTCGAGTTGGCGGGTCATGCGATGGACGGTTACGACGAAGGCGCGGCCCGCCTCTTCCGGACGGACGACAAAGGCGGCGTAGCGTGGGCGCAGGCGCTTGAGCGCATCGATGCATTCCTCCACCTGTCCGGTGGGATAAACAAGGGCCGCACCGTCGTATTTTTTGCGCAGGGTTTCAACGACCGGCGCCCATGCGGGATCGCGGGCGGTTTCCTCGGAAACGACCACGACGTAGTGGTTGATGGGTGATGGCGTTTCGCCCTGAACGGCAAAGGCCATCAAGCCGAGGGTCAATCCCAATAAACAACGTGGCAGATGCATAGGTTTTCTCCCGAATTATTTTTCCCCGCAGATACAACCCCTAAGTGGGGAGGGGGATGTCGATAACCTCGGAAGGAAGGTACGCACGTAGTGCCGCTTTTTCCAGTCCCGATTGGGATGAAATCAGTTGGTTTTCAACAAGAAAGCAGGACTAGGCAGCACCGACGACTTTTTCGGCCTCCGCGCCGGGCATAACGATTTCCGAGGCCACCTTTTTGAAGGGAATATCGATGGTGAGCGCGGTAACATCGCCTTGGCGGTATTCGAGAGAAACGTTCCCGCCCAACATGCGCACATAGCGACGGGCGAGCGTCAGTCCATATTTCATGCCTTCCGAGTCGTCCGTTCCAGCTTCTTCTCCGAATACGCGCGAGAGGACTTCGTCCTGTTTATTGAAACCGGTATAGGCTAGTTCAAACGCCGTGGTAATCAGGTCTCCTTCGCTGGATTTACGCGAGGCGTGCAAACCGATTCGGCCTTTTTCTGTATGTGCCAGAGCATAACCCAGGAGGATCTCGAGTGTTTTACGAACCTTTGTTTCATCCGTTTCGACGAGTTTAGGCACGTTGTTGGCCGATTGGTATTGCGCGTAGCTGACGGCAAAGAAGAGTTTTTTGGTTCCGGCCCGTTGGCAAAATTGCTCATCAAGATCTTTGATCATCTCGTGAAGGTCACATTTTCCGGAGTCAATTTCATCCGATCCGTCGGCGACATGACTGAGTTCGCAACGATAGTTCATCATGTCGATCAGGGCGCGGCAGTTACGGTTGATCATTGCCATGCTACGCTTTTGCTCTTCACTAAGGGTTTCAGATTTTTCGAGAGAGGAGGATGATTCCACCACGGGATCAAGCGACGTTTGTACGGTTTCGTTTACTTCGTCTACCAGTGTGCTGTTCATTCGGTTGGCCGCATGGGCTTCCTCGACGGTTTGCTGCAGTTCCGCCTGCCGGGATTTGATTTCTGAAATATCCTGAATCACGGCAAGGATCAGCTGCTTCTCCTCAATATCGATGGTGCTGAGTGAGACGAGTCCATGGAACGTGGCATTGCCTGATTTCCGGAACTGCCACTCGAAGCTGTCGTGTCCCGTTTCGACGGTACTATGGAGGTGGGCTTTGGACATATCGGAGGAAGACGTGTTGTCGGTTTGATGTTTGGGCGATAAGGCATCGATTGTTTTACCCGCCAGAGGCTGAGTGGTCTCTTCACCAAACAGGTTGGCGGCGGCGAGATTGGCGGAAAGGATTTTTCCGCTTTTCGGGTCGATCTGCAGGAAAGCATCGGCCGAGGATTGGAAGAGAGAGCGGTAGTATTTTTCCTTATGTCGCACTTCCTTTTGTTCTTCCTTGATGCGTTCAATTTCATCTTGGTGGTCGTGACGGATCTCCGCGATATTGGTTTCGATTTCCTTGGCGCTTTGACCTGAGCGTTCGATGGTTTCCACGAGTTCGAGCTCTGCCTTTTCACGTTCTTTACGGGCTTCGGCCAGTTCATCGGTGCGAGAGACGATGGTTTTCTGAAGAGCCTCGGTCTGTTTTTTCAGCGTGGTTTCATTTTCCTTCAGCGCGGTTTCATTCCGTTTATGTTGCTCAATCTGCTTGCTCAGTTTCTGGGTGCTCTGTTTGACCAATGCGCCTGCATTGTCCTGACTAGCGTCGAAGGCAATTTGCAGTTCGCTTAGTTTATTTGCGGTTTCTTCACGGCGATTCGTTTCGGTATTCAGCTTCTCGGAAAGGTCCTGAATGGTTCCTTCCAACGTGCCGCTTTGTGCCTTCAGCTGTTCTTCCTGCTTGCGCAGATCGTGCTCGGTTTGCTTGAGCTGTTTGAGTTCGCCGTGGAGGGATTCCGTTTCTTTTTCCACGAGGGCGGATTGATCTTTGGAAACCTGCTCGAGTTGCGCCTGTGTGCTGGAAAGAGCCTTCGTAAGCTTTTGCTGTTCATGGGTTGCGTTTTTCAACTCGGCGGTGCGGATTTCGACGAGGTTTTCAAGGTCTTCCTTGGCCTGCTGGAGGTCTCCAACGGCTTTCCGAAGTTTGACTTCCTGAAGTCTAATTTCCGCGATATTAAGATTAAGTTTCTGTGTTTCGCGTTCAACCAGCGCCTTTTGCCGGCTATTGAGTTGCTCCAGTTTCCCTTCTGTTTTCTGGCGTTCGACTTCTGATTCTTCACGGGCCTGGATTTGCTCTCTGTGCTCCTTACCCTTGAGTTGCAGTGTTTTTTCAAGTTCCTTAATCCGGCCGTCGAGATCTTTCTCGTGTTGGCGTAGTGCTTTCTCACGAATCTGACGCTGAGCGAGCTCATTTTTAAGTGCTTTGGTTTCCGTTTCGATGCGCAGGCTAAATTTCTGCTTGAGTTCGTCGAGCTCCTCCGTGCTTTGGATCAGCTTTGTGGTGGCGGTCTTGCGTTCAGAAACCTCGTGTTCGAGTTCTTCGGCGTTCTGTTCTACAAGTTCCTTCAGGCGGGCCTGTGTTTTTTGCAACAGTTCGTTTGTTATCTTTAGCTGACCCTCGGCCTGCTGACGGGCACCGTGTTCGGTTTTGAATTCCTTTTGGTGTTGATCCGTTAGGGCGGCCGTCTCCTGATCGCTCTCCTTCGCGAGTAGCTCCAGTTCTTGACGGTATTTTTCGAGACCAATCTGGCTGGTCGTAAGGTTGGCCTGTGTTTGCTCGCGGAGGGTGATTTCCTCTTCGAGGTGTTTCTGCCGTTCCTGGGTGTGTTTTTCAAGCTTGCGCAGAGCCTCTTCCTTGAGGGTAATGAGTTCTTCCCATTTTTTACGCTTGTCGGTTTCTTGCTCGAGTTCGTCGAGTCGGTTGGAAAGTTGTTGCTCCAACTGCTTTTGGCGGGTGAGGAGGGTTTCTTCATGGCTTCGCAACAGCTCTTCCGCCTGTTTTCGTTCGCTAAGTTGTTTCTTGAAATCGGTTTCGTGGTTTTCGAGTTCCGCTTCGCGGATCCGCAGTTTCTGGGTGGTATCGCGCAGGGCGATGGCGGTTTTTCCATGCTCGTCCTGCGATTTGCTTAATTCGCTGGAACGGGATTTTAACTGTTGGTCCAACTGTTGGCGTTGATGCCGAGCGTCTTCTTCTTTCTTTTTGCGTTCAGAGACTTCGAGGGAGAGGCCCACTACACCCTCCACCAGACCATCGTCGGAAATAAGGGGAATCTGGATGGTTTCCATCCAACCACTTTTTCCTCGGGCCTCATAGGGCCGTTCGGTGTTGGCCATCTTTTTCTTCTTCATGACTTCGATGGCATTTTTATCGTGATCGCGAGCGGTGGCCGGCATGACTTCGAAGATCGTTTTTCCGATCCAGTCTTCCTGCGGAATACCGGTGCGGTCAGCCAGTTTTTTGCTGGCATAGAGGTAGCGGCAGCGGGTGTCCTTTACATGTACATCGGCAGGAAGCGCATTGATAATTCGACGCATGAACTGCGCTTGGTTGCTGAGTTCGGCTTTTTCGCGCTTTTGCTGACTGATATTCCGTTGCGATCCCCAGATCCCCACGAGTTTCTTGTCTTCAATCAGGCCGACTACGTTGTTGAGTAGACTGAGGCGATTGCCGCGCGGATCCTGCCGGACGGATTCTAAATCGATCGTTTTATATTCGGCGGCCACGAAGTTTTTTATGGAAGCGCTGTTCTTGAAGGGGCCGCAACCCCCCGGAAGGGTATCGATAGCTTTTCCGATGAGTTTTGAAGGGCTTGCGCCGTACATGGCCGCAAAGGCTTCGTTGCAGTTGGTCAGCGTCATTTTTTCCATAATGGCTTTGACCATTTTGTCGGAGGAGCCGGTGATGGGGATTGGGGATTTTGGGACGAGTTGGAAGAAGCCTTCGACGGCTTCATCGACAAACTGAGCATAGCGGGCCGTATGCGCCTCCTTCTTCAATCCTTCTGTGTGGAGGGCGGTTATATCGGATACCCAGCCAATATAGCTTTCAATATCCTTTTTTTCGTTGAACACCTTGTTGGCTTTGCACTCGGCGTATACTTCGCGCCCTTTAGCATGTTTGAAGCGGCAGCGCAACTGGAAGGGTTTATCTCCGTCCGCAACAACAAAGGCGTCCCATTTTTCCTGAAAGGCTTTGCGGTCGTCGGGGTGCAGAGCACTGTGAAGGCCTTCCTTGAGTGCTTTTTTTGGATACAGTCCGGAGATCTCCTGCATAGCGGTATTAATATACGTGCACTTCCCTTTTATATCCATTTGGAACATACCCACCTGCGCATCGAATAGGATGCCTTGGTAGCGGTTCGAGGTGTTCTTTAAGTCGGTCTCTGTTTTTTCCAATTGGCGATTGCTTTCTGTGAGGTGCTGACGGGTTTGGGATAGTTCGTTGGTGATATCCCTGAGCTCGTTGGTCGCGCTGTTGAAGCGAGCCTTAAATACAAAGAACATGGTGATGGAGAGCAGAAGCAAGGCCCCGATTCCCATGAAAACTCCCATGTTTATTTGAATGGGAATAACTGCACTGACGCTGTTTCCTTCGGGGTTGGAAAACCCGGACACGGGAAAAAGTGAGAGAATTGCGCAGAGTGCGCCTAGAAGGGGGGGGGATGTTTTTTTATCGTATAGTTTCATGGTCATGCCTCGTTCCGCGCTCATCGCAGATTATCGAGACCGTAAGAGCATGTTATATGCCAATGACTGAGGTAAGGTTTTGAATGGATTCTTCTGCACACTGTGAACACAAACCTGCGCATGTTTTTTACCACCCGATTCCGATCAAGTGGAAGGAATTGCAGAAGAGAGCAAAGGGGTTTCCATAAGATCGCAAAGAGAACAAAGCAGATTCTCTGGTTTTCTTTGTGTTCCTTGCGCTCATCGCGGCCAAACGTCCCTGTTTCGGAGTTGTGTTAGGCCGCTTCTTCTTGGGGTTCCGGAACTTCGGCTAAAGCGGGTTGGCTTTGGGGGGAGGTATCTCGCTCCTTTTTACCGACGGATTGCGCCGTGCTTTTGCCCGCCGCCAGCGATTTGGGCTTGGCGGGACGCATGGCCAAAAGAACAAGGCCACTGAAGAAAACAATAAAACCTGAAAGTGGGGTAGTTTGTGCTTTGGCCTGCGGTTCGGTTGCCGATGTGTTAGCGGGAGATCGGGGCGGCGGGGGGCGGTGCTGGGGTTGGTTTTTTGCGATGCGTGGGGGCGGTGGCGTTGGCATTTTTGCCGCCAGGGTTTCTGCGGTACTGGCCACGATCGCGGCAGGTTGGGTAGGGGTATTGACCGATTCCGTTTTAATAACCACCATGTTGTCGTGAAAGACGGGGGTTCCGAGCTCGCAACCTTGAGTGGAAACAATCCGCTTTTGCTTAATCATTTCCTGAAGCATTTTTCTTTTGATTGAAATCGGCATGTCAGATTCGATATGCAGCGTACCATAGTTGCCCATGACAATTTTACGGCTGCTATCAGCCAGAAAAGTGGCGAAGGGATCGTCGCCAATGGCAAACCGCGCGGTGCCTCCGAGGATGTGGATTTCTGCTGAGCCCCCTTTGCTGGCCAGCGTATTGAGCTGGAGGTGGGTGATGCAGTAGTTGGATTGGTCGCGTAGGAGAATCTTTCCCGATCCGTTGCCATCGTTTCCGATAACCACTTTTCCGGTAACGGTGGTGCGATCTTTCAGGGTAACGGAGCCCTTGCTTGCCGATGTGCCATAGGCTTTGGCGGCGAGCGAGACTTGTGCGTTGACCGATAGGTTGTCGGCGAGGGTCAGATTGGCATAGCCCGAGCTCGAGGCTGGTATGGTGATGGTGCGTTGGTGAGGGATGGGACTACGAAGGTTTATATTTCCGTTGCCCTCGAGAAGAAGCTCCTGACCATAGAGATGCATTCCATTCCCCAACTCGATGGTGCTGTTGATGGAGATAACGCTGTTTTGCTGGCGGAAGTGGATGGCTTCGATCCCCGTGGGAACATGTTTGAGTTTCCATTTGTACGTGTCGTTCCAGTCGGCGCCTGTTTCATTTCCTCTCCATTGGTTAATGGATTGAGAGAAGGCCGGAAAAACCATGGACGCTAAAGCGACTGCAACCCAGAGAGTTATTGTTTGGTGTGTTTTCATAATGAATGGTGACAGTTAAAGCACGTTCTATGCCTTATTGAATCTGTATTTGTGGCGGAGCGAGGGGTGTCTCTTTTTTTAATAAAAACAAGAAGAGGGGTTTGTATGGCATGAATGATGCTCTGACTTACTTGCAACACGAGGAGTCCATGAAAACAGGAATAAGGATATGACAGGACAAAACAACCATTTGTATACAGATAACACCAAAACACTACAGATTTCCTTTAAGGAATATACGGAACTCGTCGAGAAGGCCAAAGAAGGGCAACATTGCATGGCGATCAAGGAGCAGGTTCTGAATGACTTGGCTGGCGTCTTTGGCGAAAGCCTCGCTTCCTGCTCAAAAGAATCCCTTTCGCCGGAGCCGGAAATAGAAAAGATGTCCTCACCTCCGCCTGCGACCGAAAAAGTTTCCGTCGAATATTCCGCCAATGATCCGGAGCCAAAAGCGGAACAGGAAGAAAATCCAGCACCGGTCGTTACGGTGCAAAAGAAAACGAAGTCACCGGAAGGGGAGGCTCCTCCGATCAAGAAAGATATTGCGGAGCATTTCAACAAGGTTGATGGTTCTGGGCGTCTGTTCAATATCTTCAAACAGTATTACACCTGTATGAATGATTCCTGTACTGGACCGGTGCGGGTGACCATTAAGGATGGTATTTGTAGCATATGGAACTATGACGAGTGGGAGGAGTTTGCATTTGTGGATATTCTTGATGGCTCCCTTCGCATCGGAGTGAATGCCCGTTATACAGAGCAGCTTGAGTCGCTCGCTCTGTGCGAGGTTTCCCGTCTGCTCGCCAGTCGACATAGCTTGGTTTGCGTACAGGCGGATGATTTGAACCAGACCGTGCTCAACACTCTTGTCACCGCATTTAGCGAAGTAGGCGTGGCCGCGTAGTACCCCGGAATAAAACCATGAAAAATCAAACTACGAACAGTCTATTATACCTCGTAACGGCCGGCTTCGTCCTGTTGACGGTGAATGCTTGGGTGTGGATGGCTGTCCAGAACGGGCAGCTCTCGCCAGTTGGAAATCCCGTTCTTTGGGGTGCGTTCATGGTGTTGAATATGGTTTCGCTCCTTTGGGCGGTTGGTTTGCTTGGCTTACAGCCCTTGGTCGTGGCGTGTTCCTATGCCGTCGGTGGTTTTTTAGCTTTCCGAGGGGTGCAAGGTGTGGCCAGTATCAATGTTGCGGAAGTCACTACCGCAGGAGCGACTTATGGTGCGATCGGTGCCTTGGCCGTCGGTAATGTCACCACCAAAGTGCGCATGGCATTTTTCAGGAAAGGGCAGGTTCCCTTTATTTTTGTGATTGTGGCACTGCTCGTGGTTGACGGTGTTTTGAACAGCCAGATTTTTGGTGCTGATTGGAATGTGGTTCTCAACGCCCTGGTGTTGCCATTTGCGCTTGCCGGAATCGTTGTGGGTTTGATCTGGATGGGGATTTCGCGCTTTGGCATCGCCCATAAGCTACACATCAAGGATATGCCCGCGGGGGATGAGGCGTCTATCGCATCGGTTTCGGAAGACCGTGCCGAGGCTGATGGAGCCAACCAGCTAATGATCCAAGTGCCGGACGCCGTTGAAGTCGAGGATGAGCCGGAGGAAATTGCGGCCCTGTTGACGACGCCCGAGTCCAGCCTTGAGGAACCTCTTTCTGCAAAGGAGTCTAGGGTTGAACTGAGTGTGCCAGCCATTGACGAAGCGGAGGAAGAGGACTCTCCCGAAGAGCATTTCTTCCCGTTGGAAATCGATAAGGACGATGAGTTTATTCTTCCTTATGAAGAGGTCTCGGATCCTGTGGAGTCGGTTTCTCTAGAAGTAGAACCCGAACCCGTCCTCGAACCCGAACGTATGTCTGACCCCGAAATAATTCCAGAGCCCCTCCCTGAGCCTATTTCGGAACCAAAGCCTATCCCGGAACCCATTCCAGAGCCGGAGCCGATCCCCGAACCCGTGGTTGTTTCCCCGCAGACCGAAGAGGAAAACCCCGAAAGCGATTGGCTGAGCGGCCATCTCGATTTGATGAACAAGATCAGTAATAATAATTAAAAACAAAATAGGAGAAAAAATCATGAATAACGATAATGTACAGATATTCTATGATGGAAACGGAACGGCAGTTGCCGTTCAGATGCCGATCTCGGACTATGAGAAAATCATCAAAGGTGCGAAAGAAGCCGTAGAGGCCAAGGATGCGATTTCCAAGGCTATTGATGCCCTTCAAGGCGCTCTTTAGATCTTCCTTTCCATCCCCCCTCCCGGGTTTTTCAATGCATGGATATTTCCAAGCATTGAAAAACCTTTTTTTGTTTTCATTAAATGAACCCACGCGCCAACCAACAGCATTGGCAGTGCTATAATCCCGACAATGGTGTCTATGAAGAAGTGTATGCGTTCGACGATATCGGAAACCGGACCTCGGTCAGCGAAAATAGCGGAAGCGCAGTGACCTATGCACCCAACGCACTGAATCAATACAAGAATGATGATAATGTG
>JAUXGY010000005.1 GCA_030621805.1 Kiritimatiellales bacterium
GGCCTACTGGCGGTCACCCTCACCGATGCCATCCAAACCACCACGCTACTCATCGGCTCGACCATTATCACGATTTTCGCTTTTAACAAGCTGGGTGATTGGCAGACGCTGCAGGCCACCGTGGGGCCCAACATGCTTTCGGTGATCCGCGACGGAAATGATTTCAGCGGCTTGCCTTGGCACGCTGTGCTCGTGGGCTATCCCGTCATCGGCATTTGGTATTGGTGTACCGACCAGACCATCGTGCAACGCGTCTTGGGTGCCAGAGACGAGGCTCATGGCAAAGCGGGAGCCTTGTTTGCCGCCTTCCTCAAACTTTTGCCCATGTTCGTCTTCGTTTTGCCCGGCCTGCTTTGCCTAGCCCTGATCAACAAAGGCTTGATCCCGGAACTGGCTGACTCCAAGGAAGCCTTTGCCCATATGGTTGTAAATCTGCTTCCGTCCGGCCTGAGGGGCTTAATCGTGGCGGCTCTAATGGCGGCTCTGATGGGGACGATTGCCGGCGCCCTCAACTCGATTGCCACGCTGTTTTCCTTCGACCTCTACAAACGCTTTAAGCCAGAAACCTCCAATAAGAAACTGGTACGCATTGGTCGGATCGCCACGGTCGTCAGTGTCGTGCTAGCCATCCTCTGGTCGCCGATCATTGGTCAATTCGACTCCATCTTCCAAGCGATCGTCGCTATGATCTGCTACGTTGCCCCGCCGATTACCGCCGTCTTCACCGTGGGCATTTTCTGGAAGCGCGCCACTTCCAAAGCCGCTGTGATCACCCTGTGGAGCGGGTTTGTCATGGGCATGATCGTCTTTGCCTTGGAGCTGGGAAAAAGCTACACAGGCTGGTCGCTGGGTTCGATGCACGCCTCCGGCATTCTCTGCGGAATTTGCATCCTGATCATGATTGTTGTTTCCTTGAAAGGCGAAGACACTAATACGGAGGAGAACCGAGCTATGGCCTGGGACTCCCCGATAACCCCCTTGCGGATTCCCGGCGCACGCGGCCTAATGAACTACAAATTCCTCTCCGTCCTCGTATTGCTTGCCGCATCCACAATCTACTTCCTCTTCCGCGCTCCGTCGGAAGAAAAGGTAGATGCATGGAAAGCGGCCAACCCCGAGGCGGCCGCCAAGATTGAAGTGCATTGCAACCCCGCACCGGCGGCTCCGGAAACCAACCTCGAGGAGTGCCCTAATGAAATGTAGACTATTCACTTTGCTGCTCGCCTTTTCATGCCTGTCGGCCTTCGCCTTTTCGGCCTACGAAAACTACTTGCTCTCCGGGCAGCAGACCCATGTGGCACTGTTCGCCGCCGCAAAGGACGGGCAGGTCGATGCCCTGAAAACCGCGCTGGAAGCGCTGAACGGGGAAAATGAGGTTAAGGCCTTTAAGAAAACCAAGATTTCCAACGTCAGCTCCTACACCAAGGAGCTGAAAGGAAAAACCTGGTTCCTAGTCTATTTCGACTATGACGGATCAACCTATCTCGATGCCGTCAAGGCCTTCGAATCCGTATCTGCCGTACAATCGCTCAAGCCATTGCTCGCGCCCCACCCCCGTTCCAAGAGTTATGGAACCACCTGGCTCCAGCTTGAATGGATCAACTATATCCACGCCTCGCAAAAAAAAGGCGACCCCGCCGTCCGCCTCGCCATGGCCACCCGCATCAAGCCGGAGAAGGAACAGGAATACCGTGCGCTGCACCAAACCGTCTGGCCCGGCGTGGTCGACCAGATGGCTCGTGGAAACTACCGCAATTTTTCCATCTTCCTCGTCGAACTCGACGACGAATTCTATGAATTTTTCTATGTGGAATATGTGGGAACCGATGCGACAAAAGACGGAGAAATGAACAAGGCCGACCCTTGCAACCAGCGCTGGTGGAAACTCACCGATGCCTGCCAGAATCCCCTGCCCGATGCCGACGGCATCTGGTCAATGATGGACAAGGTTTCGAAATAACACTGAGGAAAGAAAATAACTTCAAGAGAACGCATACTCGCCGCTATAAACCACCAGGACACCGACCAGATCCCGGTCGATTTGGGCTCCAACCCCAGCTCCGGCATCTCGGCCATGGGCTACAATAAACTCAAGAAGGCGATCGGCATCCAAGGCGGGCATACCCGCATTTACGATGTCGTGCAGCAGCTCGCTCAGCCGGAGGACGAGGTGCTCGATGCGCTCGGTTGCGACGTGCTCGATATTGGCCGCACCTTCAACACCGCCGACGACGACTGGTACAACATCACCCTGCTCGACGGCTCGACCGCGCAGTATCCAAAATGGTTCCGGCCACTGGAGCGCGAAGATGGCGCGAACGAAGTCGAGCAGGACGGCATCGTGATTGCCCGCCGCCCGCCGGATGGCGCCTTCTACGATCAGACCTTCTTCCCCTACGAGGAGGACTATCCCTCCGACTACAGCAACCTGCCCGCAGCCATGAATATGGTGCTGTGGCAAAACATGGCCCACAGCCCGTGGGACCACGCCGACGACGGCAACTTCTGGGTTGAGTTGCGCGAACGTACCCTCAAGCTGCGCGAAAGCAGCGACAAGGCACTCATGGTTGTCTGCGGATGCAACCTATTTGAATGGGGCACCTTCCTGCGCAAGCTCGACCACTTTCTGATGGATCTGTTGGCCGAACCCGAAGAAGTAGAAAAGCTTCTCGATGCCCTGATGGAAATCCATCTCCAGACCTTGGAAAAGGTCTGCAACGCCGTCGGCGACTGCTGCGATATCCTGCGCTTCGGCGACGACCTCGGCACCACCGGTGGACTCTTCATGCCGCCCGACACCTACCGTGAACTCTTCAAGCCGAGGCATACCCAGCTCAACGCCTTTGTTCACGAAAACAGCCAGATGAAAACCTTCCTGCATTCCTGCGGGTCGATCTATCGAATCATGCCCGACCTAATCGAAGCGGGCTACGACATCATCAATCCGGTACAGACCAACTGCTTTGAAATGGAACCGGAAAAACTCAAGGCGGAATTCGGCAAAGACATCACCTTCTGGGGCGGCGGATGCGATACGGCAGCGATCCTGAACAAAGCCAGCCCGGAAGAGGTGCGCAAACATGTACTCGAACGCTGTAGAACCTTTTCACCGGGCGAAGGCTTTATTTTCAACACCATCCACAATATTTTGCCGGAGGTTCCGGCCGAAAACATTCTTGCCGCATTCAATGCAGTAAAGGAATTCAATGGAGTATAGAAAATGGAAACAACAAAAACCCCCATCATCATCCTTACTCTGCTCATGTTGCTCAATCCGGCGCGAAGTGCCGAACAAGGTGCCCCGAAAGATGCCATCAAAAACTGGCAGGACGCCCGTTTCGGCATGTTCATCCATTGGGGACCCGTCTCGCTGACCGGGCATGAGATCGGATGGTCGCGCGGTCGGCAAACCCCGGTCGAGGAATACGACAACCTCTACAAGCAATTTAATCCCGTGGACTTCAATGCCGACGAATGGGTCGCCATCGCCAAGGCCGCCGGCATGAAATATATGGTGCTCACCTCCAAGCACCACGATGGCTTTTGCCTTTGGGATACCCAGCAGACCGACTACAACATCATGAACACGCCCTTTGGCCGGGACGTGGTCAAAGAACTTGCCGCCGCCTGCAAAAAAGAAGGTCTCGGCTTTGGAACCTATTATTCCACCTGCGACTGGTATCACCCTGACTTTCCGCTCACCAGCCCCGGCGGAAGCACCATCCGCAAAAACTCGGACATCGATCGCTACACCGAATACCTCAAGGCGCAGAGCCGGGAACTGCTGGAAAACTACGGCCCGCTGTTCACCCTCTGGTATGATGTGCCCCAAAGATTTGATGCCAAGCGCGGCCAGGGCATCATCGATATGGCCCGCGCGATCCAACCGGACATCGTCATCAATAACCGCACCGGAGCCAAGGGCGACTACGATACGCCGGAGCAAAAGATTGGAGGCTTCCAGATCGACCGTCCATGGGAGACCTGCATGACCATCTGCCGACAGTGGGCGTGGAAACCCAACGACAATATGAAGTCGCTCGAGCAATGCCTTCACACCCTGATCCGCACCAGCGGTGGCGATGGCAACCTGCTCTTCAACGTCGGCCCCATGCCCTCCGGCGAAATCGAGGCTCGCCAGGTCGAGCGCCTCAAGGAAATGGGCGCATGGCTCGCGCAAAACGGCGAGTCCATCTACGGCACCCGCGGCGGTCCTTGGAAACCTAGGAGGGATCTCGTATGCACCCGCAAAGGCAATAAAATTTATATTCATCTCCTCGAAAAGAAAAATGGAGTGATCACACTTCCCGCCCTGCCCGTTGCCATCCAGTCGGCGAAGCTCCTTCACGGGTCGGCCGTTACCACAAAAACAAAAGAGGGCATTCTGTCGATCGACATTCCGGACGACGCCTGGAAGCCTATCGATACCATCATCGAGCTCACCCTCGACGGTTTCTCCATGGATCTCGCCCCGCTCAGCTCCTCGGCGGGTTCGATGCCCGGAGCCACCGCTACCGCCTCGATCCTCTACAGTTCGCAATACACCGCCTCCCTTGCGATCGACGGCGACCCGGACACCCGCTGGGCCACTCCGGCAGGAACTCGCACATGCTGGATTCAGCTCGACTTTGCCAAGGAAACCACCTTCGATGCCATCGAGATCGACGAGGCCTACGCCCACTCAAAAAGCCGCGTGCTCAAATTCGAACTCCAGAAAAAGGACGGAGGCAACTGGGTTGTCTTTCATCGAGGAACCGGCCTCGGCGAACACTTTCAAACCGACTTTCCCCCGGTCACCACCAAGGCCATCCGCATGAATATCCTCGATGCCAGCGAAGGACCCACCCTCTCCGAGATCCGGCTCCGCGCCCCCGGAAAGAAACCATGATCCCCGCATGCCATCCCGGAAAGGAGTTCAACAAAACCACCGTGCCCCAAAACAACGAAGAGCAAATCAGCTGGTACCGCACACCGATTGAAAAACCGGTGATGAAGGAACTGCTCAAACGCAGCGACGCGAAGGGCTTGCTGCAATGCCTTTCCATGCTCGCACTGTCCATTGCAACCGGCACGCTGGCCTACTATTCGTTCCATCATTGGCCGTGGCAGATCACGGTATTGGCTATCTACTTCCATGGCATGTGCTACTTTTTCCACGGTGCCCATGCCGCTATCCATGATCTATCGCACGGCACGCCGTTCAAGACGAAGGGACTGAATGCCTTTTTCTTCGACTTGTTCGGGTTTATTTCGTGGACGAGCACGGTGCGCTACCGCGCCAGCCACATGCAGCACCATCAGTTGACGACCCATACCAACCGCGACCTCGAAGTGGTGCTTCCCTGGTTGCCCAGCTGTATGGAATGGCTTGGCTACTGGACCTTCGACTGGAAACTATTCCTGAGCAACCTCGACATTCTCATCCGGCACAGCTTCGGCATCATTAAAGGGGAATGGGAACACCGCCTGTTTCCCGAGTCCAACTCCAAACTGCGCCGCAAGCTATTCAACTGGGCGCGCTTTGTCCTGATCGGCCAGCTCGCAATCGCTGCGGCCTTCATCTATTTCGACCAGTGGATTCTGCTGGCACTCTTTACCTTTGCCCCCTTTATCGGCGGCATCCTTGCATGGGCGGTCACCCTGCCCCAGCATGCCGGGCTTCCAGCCGACACCCCCGACTTCCGGCTCAACTGCCGCTCCGTCAACGTGCACCCGTTCGTCGGCTTCCTGCATTGGCAAATGGACTACCACGTCGAACACCACATGAATGCCGGCGTCCCCTTCTTTAACCTGAAAAAGTTGCGCAAGGCCATCGAGCACGACATCCCGGAATACGATGGGTTGCTGGCCACCTGGAGGGAAATGCTGCCCGTCATGCGCCGCCAGCGCAGGGAGCCCATCTATTGCGTTATTCCCCAGTTACCTGAGGACGCCGGTCGGTAGGCGGGCAACACATTGAAGAGAACCATGAAAATCAAATACTTCTACCCCCACTGGGGAAGCGAACACCGGGAATTCGGCAAGTTCTGCGAAGAGGTTTCCAGCGTCGGCTGCGACGGCGTGAAAATAAACCTCTCCACGGATCCTTCCGAAAAAAAGGTTCTACGTGGGATTTTATGATGAAGGAATCAGGGGGAATTTTTGAGTAGAGTAGAGAGGTTCCCGCCTAAGCAATAGGCAGGAAGCCTCCCCTCATCAAACCGGACGTGCGGTTTTCCCGCATCCGGCTTTCCCTGTTGCTTCTTCTTCAGGCTGTCGAAGTGAAGTCCACTCTTAGGTAGATGACCTCCAGCTCATGCCGCAGGTGTTGGTACCAACTTTGGCCTTTCGGTGGTTTATAGCCGCGCTGACTTCGCCGCGTGAGATGCTTCCACATCCGTTTATAGATATAATCGTTCATTTCCCGCATGGTGGGTCGGTTACCCCCTTCAACCCGCGCTGGTGGAGAATCACTGATGGCCGCTAAAAGCCACTGCCCGATGCCAATGGCATCGGGTCGATGATGGACAATATTTCAAACTAGTTTAATATAGGCCGAACGACACATCACACCAAACACAGGAGCTTCGCATGAAAAAGAAACTGACCCTCAAAGATATCGTTGACCTTAAAGGCAAACGTAAACTCACAGAAGTTCATCCAAAAAGTGAAGCAGAATGCCGCGCATGCGAAGCTGCTGGCATCGATATGCTGATTGTTGAAGAGGATGTGGAAATGGTACGTCGTGGCGCGCCGAACACCTTTTTAACGGTGGGAGTCATGACCCCGGAGGTTGCGTGCTCTGATGCCGGTGCCATCCGTGTGGGAATCGATCGCATGGAGCGCGGTGCCGATGCTGTTTATACCGGCCAGAGCATCGACCGCGTCCGTGCCATGGCCCGCGAAAAACTTCCGGTAGTCGGTCATGTGGGCTTGGTGCCCTATCGCAATAGCTGGTATGGCGGCATGCGCGCCGTTGGAAAAACCGCGCCGGAAGCACTTCATGTTTACCGCGAAGTGCTGGCCTATCAGGAGGCCGGCGCTATTGCAGTCGAGATGGAAGTCGTCCCTGAAAAGATTGCTGCCGAGATTTCCCGCCGAGTGGATATAACTATAATTTCCCTAGGTAGCGGTTTGGATTGCGATGCTCAATATCTGTTCGCCTGCGATATCCTCAACATCACCGATGGGCATATTCCGCGGCATGCAAAAACCTACACCGATCTGCAGCCAGAACTTGCGCGCATTCAAGAGATGCGAGTAAATGCCTTCCGGGCTTTCCATGAAGATGTAACCGGCAACCACTTCCCCGAAGCAAAACACAGTATTAAGGTTGAGGATCGGGAATTCGACATGTTCATGTCGGAGATAGATCACATTTAATCAAAAGAGGGCTAAGTCCCCCGACCCTTGGGTCGGAAAACTTCATTATGCGACCCAAGCTCTTCAGACGTATTTGATTCGTTCATATTCAATGCGCTTCTTGCTGACTTTTTCACGATATACATCCGCAAGTTGACTGAGGTGAAGCTATTGGTCAAGGTGCTTGGGGAAGGCTGAAAACTCATTCTCCTCCATCTTTAAACTGTGCTTTTCTTGAGGATAGGCCCTCGAATCTACCTCCGTCTTTAATGCCCGGAAATCGATGTGCTGTCGATGGAAACCGCTTCGAGATTGATGCAAACAACCTGCTGTTTTTGGAGTTCGTTTTCTTCCCATTTCCATGCGTCCTTTCGTACCATTTTAAGGACGCAGATTCCACTTAAGCTGGTGGTCTAAAATCGGGGTTAAGCGCACTGTCCAACCCGATCCAATACGCCCTGCCGGCTCAACTCGTCCAATAACAGGTCCACTGCCGATTGCACTGAAGTTGTTGCCGTATCCAAATTCAAGTCGGGGTTGGCCGGGCTTTCATAGGCATCGTCAATACCGGTGAACTGCGGAATCTCGCCACGACGCGCCTTTTTGTAGAGTCCCTTGGGATCGCGCTGCTCGCAAACTTCAAGGTTTGCATTGGTGAAGATTTCGAAAAAATTCAATTCCCCGATTATGGCACGTGCTTCCGCACGATCTTCGCGATAGGGAGAAATAAAGGCCGTGATAACAATCAGTCCGGCTTCGTTCATTAGATGAGCAACCTCCGCGATACGGCGGATGTTTTCCGTGCGGTCTTCCTTTGAAAATCCAAGATCCCGATTCAGACCATGCCGGATGTTATCTCCGTCCAGGACGCAGCAGGCGTGCCCCAGATCAATCAACCTACGTTCGAGCTGAAGGGCAATGGTTGACTTCCCAGATCCGCTCAAGCCGGTCAGCCAAACGGTCGATCCCTTCTGATTAAGCAACTGTTGGCGATCACCTCCGGAAACCAGACTTCCGGTTTTAACGATGTTTCCGCTGACAGGAATAGATGTTTCAGGCCTTGAAACAATCCGGTCAACGATCATGCCGGCGCCCACCGTACTATTGTTCATCCGGTCAATGATGATAAATGCTCCGGTAACGCGGTTGCGGTCATATGCATCAAAGGCCACGGGGCGATGCAGCGTGATATGGCAGCGGGCAATCTCGTTCAATTTCAGCTGCTCTGCCCCGGGCACCGTCTGCTGCTTGCGCATGGTATTGACATCCACTTTGTAACGAATGTCTGTGAGCGAACCCACCTCTGAGCGGGCGGTCTGTTTAAACAGATAGCTACCTCCGGCCTGCGCAGGATTTTCGTGCATCCAGACCACCATGGCTTCAAACTCGTTGCCAGTGTGTGGCAGATTGCGAGGAGGAACCAGCATATCGCCGCGCGAGACATCGATCTCATCTTCCAGCGTTACCGTGACGGCCATCGGGGCAAAAGCCTCGTGGGCTTCGCCGTCGGGCGTGATGATGGAGTTGATTCTGGAGGTGGTCCGAGATGGTAGGTTCATCACTTCATCACCGGTGCGCATGATCCCGGAGGCGATGGTGCCGCTAAAACCGCGAAAGTCCGAATCCGGCCGCAGTACGTGTTGAACCGGGAAACGCATATCAATCAGGTTGCGGTCGGTGGCAATATTAACGCTCTCCAAATGGTGCAGCAGGGTTGGCCCATCATACCATGGCATTTTGCCGGACTTATCCACCACATTGTCGCCCTTGAGCGCCGAGATCGGAATAAAGTGTATATCCGAAAAATTCAACCGGGCGACAAAGGCGTTATAACTGCTGCGTATGTTTTCGTAGATATCTTCGGACCAGTCCATCAAATCCATTTTATTGACTGCCACCACCGCGTGTTTGATACCGAGCAGCGAGCAGATAAAACTGTGCCGCTTGGTCTGGGTGGTCAAACCCTGCCGGGCATCGATTAGAATGACGGCCAAGTTGCAGGAGGAGGCTCCGGTAACCATGTTGCGGGTGTATTGCTCGTGCCCAGGGGTATCAGCGATAATGAACTTACGTTTATCGGTTGAGAAATAGCGGTAGGCCACGTCGATGGTGATCCCCTGTTCGCGCTCGGCCTTGAGACCGTCGGTCAACAACGCCGGGTCAAAGTCATCGCCGGTCGTACCATGCACTTTTGAATCCTTGACCAACGCCATCAGCTGATCTTCATAAATCATGTGGCTGTCGTGCAGCAGCCGTCCAATCAGGGTGGATTTACCGTCATCCACGCTGCCGCAGGTTAACAGGCGAAGGAGATCCTTTTCTTCATGGCGTTTCAAATAGGCCACGATATCGGCCTCGATCAACTCTCGTTCTTTGATTTCATGATCCATGAATATTCCCTGTTACGAAGGTGCTTCAATTTAATCTCAGAAGTAGCCGTCCTTCTTCTTCTCTTCCATGCTGGCGGCTCCATCATGGTCGATCACGCGCCCCTGCCGTTCCGACGTTGTCGCCAGCAGCATCTCCTGCACAATCTCCTCAAGAGTGTTTGCATTTGATTCCACGGCGCCGGTCAGCGGATAGCACCCGAGCGTACGGAAGCGCACCTTTTTCATCATCGGTTTTTCACCGGGTCTAAGGGGCATGCGTTCGTCATCGACCACAACAAGCGTTCCATCGCGCTCCACAACGCGCCGCTCTTTTGCAAAATAGAGCGGGACAATCGGGATATTCTCCTGCAGTAAGTAAAGCCAGACGTCGAGTTCCGTCCAATTGGAGATCGGAAACACCCGAATCGATTCGCCTTTACCAACCTTGGAATTATAGAGATTCCAGAGTTCCGGGCGCTGATTTTTTGGATCCCACTGGTGAAACTGGTTGCGGAAGCTGAACACCCGTTCTTTCGCACGAGATTTTTCTTCGTCCCGGCGGGCACCCCCGAACGCCGCATCGAACCCGTAATGGTCAAGAGCCTGTTTGAGCGCATCGGTTTTCATAATCTGTGTGTGTTTCTCCGCGCCATGACTGAAAGGAGTCACAACATCCTTCCCATCCGGATTAATCCACACCCGTATATCCACGCCGTATTCTTTCGCCGTCTTTTCCCGGAAGGAATACATATCCTTGAACTTCCACTGCGTATCCACATGCATCAAGGGAAATGGAATTTTCCCCGGAAGAAAGGCCTTGCGGGCCAAGTGCAGCATCACCGATGAATCCTTTCCGATGGAATACAGCATCACCGGGTTTTCAAATTCCGCCGCCACTTCACGAATGATATGAATAGCCTCAGCTTCCAGCTGCTTGAGATGCGATAGGTTGTAGTTTTCCATGCCCCTTCCCTTCATCGGCCCGGCTCTTCGCAACGGATCGACCATATTTTCAAAGCGTGAATACCATTTCAACGAAGTCCTGTCCATCAAGCGGTTTCAAACAATCGCTATCGCGTTGACATTTCGGGGTGTTCCCGACACCATTCCTCACCTGCACCAGTTTATGGGAAAGGAAAGATTAACAAGCTGCGCCGCAGATGGGACCAACAACCCACCGGTGCCGAAGGAGAGCCGTTCCACACACAAAATGGGATCTATAGTTTTAGAATGCCGATACTTTTTCAAAACCCCAATCAACGTCCACACACCTACAACACTCGCACACTGCTGATTGCAGGGTTGATTCTGGTGTTGACCGACCAAGCACACGCCTACGTCGGCCCCGGTGCCGGCTTTGCGGTAATGGGATCGTTTCTAGCTATTTTCTCCGCCCTTCTGGCAGGAATGCTGGCGATGGTCACTTGGCCGATCCGTTATCTGATCCGTATCATTCTTTATAGGCGTGCGTTTCTCCGCAGCCGCATCAAACGCTGCGTAATTTTAGGGCTGGACGGCATGGATCCCAAACTGGCTGAAAAATTGATGGACGAAGGCAAGCTTCCGACTTTTTCCAAGTTAAAGGAACAGGGCTGTTTCAAGCGCCTGGAAACGACAACTCCACCGATCTCGCCGGTCGCCTGGTCCTCATTTCAGACGGGAACCAACCCCGGGAAACATAACATCTACGATTTTTTAACCCGCGATAAGCATAGCTATGCTCCCGTTCTAAGCTCAGTTGATATCCGCGGCACACAAAAAGTTCTGAAGCTTGGAAGGATCGGTATTCCTCTAGGGAAGCCGGATATTCGCCTCCTGCGCAAGAGCACTCCATTTTGGGTTACGCTGGGTAAGCAGGGCATTTTCGGCAACATCATCCGTGTACCGATCACCTTCCCGCCGGAAAAATTCTACGGCGTCTCGCTTTCCGGCATGTGCGTACCGGACTTGCGGGGTAGCCAAGGCATGTTTACTTCCTTTAGCACAAGTCATTCGCAGGCTGCGGAGGTTACCGGCGGACAATATCAACCTGCTGAAAGAAACGGGAATGTGGTATCCGCGGAACTGTTTGGGCCCGACAATCCCTTTCAGGAAGGCGAAAAGCCGATGGCATGTCCATTTAAGATTCATATCCTGGACAAAAACTCGGCTCAGTTGAAGATCGGAAAAGAAAAGGTTCCTTTAACGCTCAACGTGTACAGCGATTGGATCAAGGTGGAATTTAGAACCGGTTTCATTAAAGTTTCCGGGATCTGCAAGTTTCTACTTCAACGCGTCGATCCTGAGTTTCAACTCTACGTAACACCGGTCAATATTGATCCTGAGAAACCGGGAATGCCCATCAGTCACCCGCCCGTTTATTCGACGTACCTCGCCAAGCAGCAGGGCCCGTTTGCAACGCTTGGGCTTGCCGAAGACAGCTGGGCTCTCAACGAAAAAGCATTGCCTGATGAAGGTTTTATTGAACAGTGCCTGCAAATGGACGACGAACGCGAAAAGATGTTCTTCGACTCGTTGGACAAAGTGTCCCGAGGATTGTGCGTGTGCGTCTTTGACGGCACCGACCGATTGCAACACGCCTTTTGGCGGGATATCGACGAGCAGCACCCGGCCCGCGATAAGTCGTCCGAAAACCGCAATGCTATTGAAGATTTATACATCCGAATGGATGGCCTGCTAGCCCGCACCATGGCCAAGTGCGAGGATCCCGGCACGATGCTGATGGTGATCTCCGACCACGGATTCAACAGTTTCCGCTACGGAGTGGACCTGAACCGCTGGCTGGAAGAGAACGGCTATCTCGTATTGAAAGACAATGACCGGGACGCCAAATATCTCAAAGCAATCGATTGGTCAAAAACTAAGGCCTACGCGATCGGGCTGACAGGAATGTACCTGAATATAAAAGGCCGGGAATCCCAAGGTATTGTCATGCCGGGGCAGGAAGCGCAGGCACTGTGCGATGAAATCGTCGCTAAGCTGTGCCGCATAAAAGATGATGAACGACCCGACCAGCCTGTGGTCAAAGACGTATATCAGGCTTCAAAAATATATGAGGGGCCTTACAAGGAAAACGCCCCTGACTTACTGGTTGGTTTTTGCCCGGGATATCGTGTGGCATGGGAGACTGCCGTCGGCACAGTGACCGAGAAAATATTCCATCCGAATACCAAGGCCTGGAGCGGCGACCATTGTCTGGACGCATCATTCGTGCCCGGCGTGTTGTTTTGCAATCGAAATATTGAATCCGAGAATCCCCGACTGATGGACATCGGACCCACCGTGCTGGACTTGTTTGGCGTAGACGTGCCTGGATATATGGATGGCCTACCGTTGGTGGTTAAGGATTGAGCTTATTGACCCATTTAAAAAGAGATTCTGTGTCATCATGAAAAAGAGAAACCAAACAGGGCAAAGGCATTCTATCCTGAAGACCAGATGGGTACTGGCCGGTATAGGTGCCGGGATTCTCACCGTTCCTGCATCCACTGCGGCGGCTTTAAAACCAGAGATGGAACATCCAAAAGTGATCGTGATCGGATTTGACGGGATGGATCCTGTGCTGGCGGAGCGCATGATGGATGCCGGCGAATTGCCTGCGCTGGATTCCCTGCGAAAGAAAAATGGTTATCGACGGCTCGCAACCAGTAATCCACCGCAAAGCCCGGTCGCCTGGGCAAACTTCATTAATGGGGCCGGCCCCGGGACACATGGGATCTTCGACTTTATCCATCGCGACCCCAAGCGACAGTGTGCCCCGTTCTATTCAGCCGCCGAAACCGTTGAAGGCGAAGGTCATTTCGATTTCCGAAAACATCGACTTCAGCTTAATTTCTGGCCGTTCAACCATGCCCCGACACAGACCCTTCTACGACGGGAAGGTGTGCCGTTCTGGCATTATCTGGATGAAGCAGGCATCTCGTCGTCTTTTTACGATCTTCCAGCCAACTATCCCCCCAGCGAGTCACAGCATGGACATCATTGCTGCCTGTCAGGGATGGGTGCGCCGGATCTACTGGGCACCTACGGCACCTATCAGCACTATGCAGAGGACGGGCCGGTGCGAACCAAGGAAGAGCCCGGCGGCCAGCGTTCAATGCTGTTTTTTGAAAACGAAGCTGCAAAGGCATTTTTAACCGGACCACAGGACAGCTTTCTGGAAACTCCGGTTCCGATTAAAGTGGAATTTAAAGTCTACCGGGACGTCGAATCCAAGACCGCCGTCATTAAGATTCAGAATCACACCATCATCCTCAAAGAAGGCCAGTGGAGCAACTGGCTGCCCATCGATTTCCGCCTGTCCTTGCCCGCCCCGATACCGGACGAACACATTGCCGGTATCTGCCGGTTTTATCTCCAGGAAGTTTCCCCCAATTTTCGACTGTATGTAACCCCCATCAATATCGATCCCTCCGATCCCGCGGTACCCATCACCGAACCGGAAGAATTTTCGAAGGAGATTTCATCCAAGCTGGGTCTCTTTTATACGACGGGTTTCCAGGAGGATCACAAGGCGCTGTCCAATAAGGTGTTCAAGGATGCGGAATACGCTGCCCAGGCTCAAATTGTTCTGGATGAACGCATCAGGCTACTCAACTACTCCCTCGATAACTATGAGGACGGCCTGCTGTTTTTCTATTTTTCATCCACGGACTTGCAATCACACATGTTCTGGTGGGACTCCGAACTGGACCATCCGGCCCGGCCGAAGGATGAGGCGAAAAAATATTTCGAACATATCAAAGATATATATCGAAAGGCCGACGGTATTGTCGGTGATGTGCTTGAAACACATGGCGACTCGGCACTGGTTCTGATCATGAGCGACCACGGATTTACCAACTTTAAGCGGCAGTTCAACCTGAACACCTGGCTACGGGACAACGGCTATCTCGAACCATCCAATGCGACATCGATCATGAGCGATGTGGACTGGAGCAAGAGCCGAGCCTATGGGCTGGGCATCAACGGACTGTACCTGAATCTTAAAGGCCGAGAAAAATTCGGGAGAGTCAAACCATCCGAGAAGGATGCGTTGCTCGACGAACTAGTTAAAAAACTCGAAGCCGTCCGCGACGTGGACGGACAGGTTGTCATCAAAAAAGCACGCCGGTCCGACGAAACCTACTTTGGCCCGCACACAGCGCTGGCCCCGGACCTGATCATTGGATACCGCCGGGGTTATCGCGCCGCTTGGACAACCTGTTTGGGCGATATGGATGAAACTGTTTTTTCGGATAACGATTCCGCCTGGAGTGCCGACCATTGCGGCGACTCGACGGAAGTGCCGGGCGTTCTGTTTTCAAACCGACCTATCGTCAAGGAGAACCCAGCTTTGATTGACCTAGCACCTACGATCCTCTCCCTATACAGGTTGAATAAACCCACATCGATGACGGGCGAGAATATTTTCAATTCGCAGGAAAAGCCATAACCCAAACAAGGAAGAAGGAACCATGCCAAAGATCAAGATCGAAAGCGGCTTGCACGACCGGCTCAAAAAGGTGACCGAAGTTGCCGGCTACAGCAGTGTCGAAGAATTCGTCACGCACATGATCGAGAAGGAACTCGAAAAGATTGAAGCCCCCGAAGACGATAAGGCCATCGAGGAACGCCTGAGAGGATTGGGATACATCGAATAAAATAATGAGAATGATTGCCCATCTGATATCCTGGCTGAATACGGGAATGAATACACTGTTCGGCCTGTTGCGCGGACCGATGGCCGCGGTGCCCGCATGGCTGTCGCTGACGGTTGTTTCGTCCGTGCTCGGCGTGGTTCTGCTGGTTCTCTTCAAATACACCTCCAACCAAGCCGCCATCGGCCGCGTCCGCGACCGGATCAAGGCCCGTCTGCTTGGCATGAAGCTGTTCAAAGATAATATTCCGGTTGTCTTGAAGTCCCAAGTCCAGGTTTTCGGCTCCGCCGCAATGCTGCTGGTGCATTCGGTCCCGCCCATACTGGTGATGGCCCTGCCTTTTTGTCTGGTTCTGGGCCAGTTGGGAGTTTGGTATCAGGCTAAACCGCTGGAAACCGGAGAACAGGCGCTTATCACGATGCAGCTATTCAGCCCTGAAAACGCCTCACTTCCTTCGGTATCGCTGATGCCCACCGAAGCGGTCAAAATTATTGCAGGCCCCAGTCGGGTGCCGTCCAGGCAACAGGTGTATTGGAAGGTCCGCGCCATCGAGCCCGGTATCCATCAGCTACAGTTTCAAGTTGGGGACCTACAGGTCCAAAAAGAATTCTCGGTGGGCTCCGGCTTTATGCCGGTCAGCATTAAAAGGCCCTCGCTGAATATAGGTGATTTGATCCTCTATCCAGCGGAAAAGCCCTTTGACAAGGCGTCGCCTGTCCAATCGATTGAAATCGGCTATCCCGACCGCACTGAGCCGATCACCGGCTCCGGCAACTGGGTCATTACCTTGTTTATTATCTCCATGCTGGGTGCATTTGCAGTTAAACCGTTTCTCAATGTGAAAATCTGAGCCTATTCCTCAACATAGAGGATGGCCTGCTCAAAGAGCTTTAAGTGCCCCGCTATCTCCTGCGCAAATTTGGTATTATTCGCCTTGGCGGCCATCTTTAAAGCCTTCTGAGCCGTTTCAATGGCCTTCGGGAAATCCCCCGCAGCCGCATACGTGACTGCAAGGGTGTCCAGCGCATTGGGATCGGCGAGACCACATTTTCAAACCGAGTTGCATTCTGGGCAAAGGCATCGATATGGGGAGTGGTTTCCTGTGGATAGCCATAGCAACTCAGATGGTCACCCGGCAGGTATCGATGTTGATAAGGATAATATTGCGAATCTCAGGCGGACGGTTGCCGGCAATGATGAAATAGGTAAGAATTCCCGTTAAGCAAAGAGTTGCTACGGCAATATACGTTCTTTTTTTCATAGGTCGAGATGCTCCCTTCCGGAGAAGAAGGCTCGGTCTACTCTCGGTCGTTTATCTCGAGGTTCGTTTGTGTACCGTACGTTTTGGTGGCTCCGGAAATGGGTTGGTTGACTTCGATCGTCCGGTCTTTCCGCTGAATGATTCTTGAGAGGGTCCGCGGACTGACCACCGCTGGCGCCACCATGAATTCGGGAACGCTATAGGTCTGGAGGGTCTTGTAGTAGTGCTCGGGATCCTTCTGCGGAAGAACGAATGGCTTACGGGCGTTTCCCTCATCATCGATGAAGCTAAAATACGGTCGGGTAAAGAGCCCGCCTTGGCGTTTGCTGCTGAAGACGAGCCAGCGCCCGGAATTCGAGTAGTTGTGCCACGATTCCGAGTATGGGCTATTGAGTATTTCAAGTGGGCGAACCTGCCGGGTCTGGAGATCCATGGTGTACAGCTCACTGGAAGGTTGGTAGATGGGAAAGCAACCGTAGTTGCACATGCAGAAAATCATATGCCGCCCATCGGGCGAAACCCGCGGAATGAGCAAGCTCTTACCGGTGTCCTCCGCCGAGAGCACCATCTCCAACTCGCCCCAGGTATCCGTGTCCACGTCATAGGAAATGCGCATGATGCTGTAGCGAACCTCCTTGAACCGCTTGGGAGGAACGGTGTTTTGGTCCTCCCAAAGGACCGGTGCCCGGCAGAAATAGAGATATTTCCCGTCGGGACTAAAGTGCGGATAGGTTTCCAGATAGTCCTTTTCTGCCAATGCGTCGATTTTTATGGCCTTGCCCTTCTCCAGAGAATAGTAGGCAATGGCGGAATCCAGGTCGACAACGTCGCGAATCTCCATTCCCGAATGGTGGAAAAACTGCTTCACCTTGTTGATCGAATAGGCGGCCAGCCTTCCCGAGGGATGCCATGACGTATAGCCCCATTTCGCCGAGAGCCGCTTGAGTTCGCCGTCGGAATAAATCAACGTACCCACCCCGTTTTTTGGACTGCGAAAGCCCATGGCCATGGTTTGGGGGTTGCCCGCCGCAACCATATGGCAATTCACGCAGGTATGGTCGGAGGTGGAATTGTCGAAGATGGTGGACACCTTGGAGTTTTCGAGGGACTGCTGGAGAATATCAATATCGAGCCACCAGTTGTAGGTAGGCCTGAGATGCCTATAGGACAGGTATCCGGGGATTGGGTGTTTGCTGACGTGGTTGGCAATGTCGCCATGTCGGGTCCATTGTCCCGCAGTATCCCTTGTATAGATCGCGAAAACAATTTCCTTGCCCTTGCTGGCCTCCAGCATGCGGTGCCACTTTCCCGGATTGATAACAATCGATCCGCTCTTGCTGGACAGATTTATGGCCGAGCCGCTGTGGTCGGACGGGTAGATGCTTACAATATACTCTTCGGCCTCCTGCCGGATATTAAAATTCAGGGGCGCAATATTGTAGGGAATGGTCGAAGCGGTGTAGTCGGGTTCTATGCGAGGCGTGCCAGCGACGCTGATATAATCACTCGGAAGACGGACCCAATGTCCGAGGAAAATGATCAGGGCAGTTGCGCACAATACAATCGCCAGTAGCATGGGAATTCGTATCTTCATAATTTCCCCGCCATCTCCTTACGGAGATAAAAGTAGAAATAATATGAATCGCCGAATTCCTGCTTTGTTAAGTAGTACAACTTTCTCTTGTCCCCTTTGCACTGGTTGAGAATATTCAGGAACTTCTTGCCCTGATCATAGCTGTTTGCGGAAGG
>JAUXGY010000010.1 GCA_030621805.1 Kiritimatiellales bacterium
TACCGCTCCCCCGATAAATGCTACGCCACCTGCATGATGGTTCCCCCGGTGTTCTCGAATATTGCCCCGAAGGCCTTTGGCGAGGACGAGGGATCGGGCATGTACTGGATGGCCCACTATAAAGGAAAGCTGGTCTATCCAGAGGATATCACTTTTCGTTTCGTGGGGACGGGGGATTCAATTTTGGTGGTTCGCGTGGATGAAAAGATTGTTTTCGGGGCTGGATTTTCCATGAGCGTTCAAGAACGGGTGATCTCACCCTTCTGGACCTCCAACGATCCGGAAAACAGGATCTATTGGATGGGTAACAGCCAATCCACCTTTGGGGACTGGATCACGCTCAAAGCGGGGGTTCCACTCGATATGGAGCTCTTTACGGGCGACCGTGCCGCCTGGATATTCAGCGTGATGCTGGCTGTGCAGGTGAAGGGCGTGGACTACGAAATAAACAAGCAAGGGGGACCGATTCTTCCGGCCTTTAAAACAGAAGAATTATCGCACGACCTGCTCGACGCCATCTATAAATATCTCCCGGTAGGCGAAGTCTGCTTAACCAATGGACCCGTATTCAATGACTACTAAGCGAGTAAACAAACGAGGCATTTTCCTGGTTGCACTTGTCTTTTGTGTTTCAGTCGGCGCGGAGATGAGGACGTGGACCCTATCGAGCGGGAAGCAGCACAAGGCAGAATTCGTGCACGTGATGGGCGATCAAGTCATACTGAAAAACCCCGAGGGCGTCACGAAGAAGGTTAAGATCGATGAGCTCTCTGCCGAGGATCGGCAATTTATCGAATTGTCCTCCCCGCCCCGTCTCGACCTTAACTTTACTCGAAAAACCGAGCAAAAGGTCTTTTCAAATCGATTTACGCTTTATCTGAAGCCGGATGTTAACTTTAACACCTTTGGCGTTCGGGTCAGGCAAACCAGCGCAGGTTCCTACAACCACGAATTGCAGGTTGAATTTTTTGCCATCGGGAAGGAGCGCACGGGAAATCGATATCAGCTGCTCGACCGGCAATCCAGTTCGTTTGTTCCGAACAAGGAAAACCGGCGTTCCCATCAGTTCATCGGAAAAACAGTTGAGCTGGATGACTACGTGATCGGCACCATACGCGGGGGCATGGCCTATGCGGGGCATCTAATCCTCGTCTCCGATTCCCGAGGGGAACTGATCAGCACAAATGCCTCTTCCAAATGGCTTCTCGAACATGTAGAAAACCTAAAGAAACTTTCCGTGGGCAACTACATGGATAAAACCTGTACCCGCACCTTTCCCACCCGTCCAAAATCGCCCCATTATTGAATCCCCTCTTGCAAGGTAGGCATCGAAACCCATGAAACCGCTCAGACGTTTAATGAGACTAAATACAAAGCCACGATATCCCGCACTGCTTTAGTCATTGGCTTGTTGGCGATAAGACGAGGATACAATATGGCGAAGTTTTATCAGAAGCAGGATCTGGAGTTTTAATGAGGAAAAAACCCGTGAAAAGAATTTTGACCGTATGCTGCATGTGTCTAGCCTCCATGGCCGCTGCCGACGAATTTAAGAGCCACTGGGAGAAGGCCCCGGACCGGCTTTGGGTCGGCAGGCACTACTGGGCCAATCGCCTGCAGGATTGGGAAGTTGCAAACGGTCGGCTGGTGTGCCGAACCGCCGATTTCAAGTGGCGCAACCGTACCCTCCATTTGATTGCCGGACGAATCGAAGAGTCCGCTTCCGAACTGGACTTGTCTCTGGATCTCTCCGCAATGAATGCCTCGGATAACGTGCTGTTTTCCGGAGCGATCGGCGGCATTCTGCTGGGGTGCGGCGAAGAGCTGGATGTCTGGGGCGCCTCCCTTGCACACGAAAGCTTTGCGCCCGGTTCCGGGCTGGCCTGCGGTTTGAACGGAAAGGGACATCTTGTGATCCGCGATCTGGAAGACGATGGAAAGCTGCTGGCGGAAGGGGTGAAAAGCTTTGATCTCAATCAACCGAACAGGATCGAAGTAAAAATCACCAAAGAGTCTTCGAAGTGGCGGGTGAGCCTGCGATGCGAAGATGAAACCGTTTCCACCGTGCTGAACTGGAACCGTCTGGTGGGCAACATGGCCTTGATCTCCCATCCGGGAACCATCGATGAAGCGGATGGCAAGAAGCTGAGCGGCATCTCCCCGGCAGCGTTCACGTTCTCCTCATGGACGATCAAAGGAAAAGCTTTCAAGCTGAACGGGCAGGAGGTGGGTCCAATTGTAAGTTCGCAATATACGCTTTCCCGAAACACCATGAAGATGACGGCCCAGCTGATGCCGGTGACGGATCGATCGATCCTGGATTATGTGGAGCTGCAGGTGAAACAGGACGGCAGCTGGATCCCCATTGACAAAGCTCCGGTCATCGTTCCGGGCTATACCGCCACCTTCCGCCAACCGAATTGGGACGATACTCAAAACGTTCTCTACCGCCTGCTTTACCATGACCGGATGAGAGATGGTTTGGTTGAAACCGGCCTCTGGGAAGGGATCATCCGCAAAGACCCGAAGGATAAAAAGGAGATTGTCCTGGCCGCCTTTACCGGCAACCACAACCTGACCCGCTGGGGATGCCGCGACTGGAACCGGGACGGTGTCGCCTATCCTCACGGCGACCTGTATGATCGCGTGGCTGAGCACAAGCCAGACCTGCTCTTCTGGTCGGGCGACCAGGTCTACGAGTGGGACAGCCCCACCCACGCCGATAAATCCGGCACGGAGAATTCATACTACGACTACCTCTACAAGTGGTATCTCTTCTGTCTTTCCACACGGGACATAACCAAAGACATTCCCTCCGTATGCATCACGGATGATCACGACGTCTATCAGGGAAACATTTGGGGCGCGGGCGGAATAAAAGCGCCCTATCAGGAATACGGCGGATACGAAATGCCGGTAGAGTGGCTACGCATGGTGGAACGAACCCAGACCGCCCATCTGCCCGATCCGTTCGACCCGCGTGAGGTGGCCCAGGGCATTGGCGTCTATTATACCGATCTGCTGCTCGGACGCATCAGTTTTGCAATTCTCGAAGACCGCAAATTTAAGTCCGGCCCGAGGGGTACGGTTGTCCCGCTCGATCAAGTGGCGCGTGCCGATCATGTGACCGACCCGGATATCGACCTTCTTTCCTACGACCAACCGGGATTGGAATTGCTGGGAGACCGGCAGCTGAAGTTTCTCCGTCACTGGTCCGGGGACTGGCGGGGCGCCGATCAAAAATGTGTTCTGACCCAGAGTGTATTTGCCAACATGGCCACGCATCATGGTAAAGAGGCGATGAACCACAAGGGCTTTCTGATTGCCGACCTGGATTCCAACGGGTGGCCGCAGACCGGGCGCCGCAAGGCCCTTGAAGAAATCCGCCGAGGCTATGCCTTCACCATTGGCGGCGACCAACACCTTGCCAGTCTGATTCAACATGGGATCGACGACTGGAACGACTGTGGCTGGGCTTTCACGGTTCCATCCATCGCCAACTACTATCCGCGCGGATGGTATCCCGCACACAAGGGACGCAACCATGTCCCCGGACTGCCGGATTACACGGGAGAGTATCTGGAAAGCTTTAAGAATAAAGTAACCGTCTGGGCGGTAAACAATCCGGACAAAAGCAGTGGCAAAGAACCCGCCTCCCTCCATGACCGCATGCCGGGATACGGCATCATCCGCTTTAACAAGGAGAGCGCGGAGATCACCATGGAGTGCTGGCCCCGCTGGGCGAACCCCCGCAAACCGGAACAACAATATCCCGGCTGGCCCAGAACGGTATCCATCGACGACCAGTATGGACGCAAGGCCGAGGCATACCTGCCGGAACTACAGGTTGTCGGCATGCCAAACGCGGTGGTGCAGATTATGGGCGAAAAAGATGGCAAGACGGTCTATACCCGTCGTATCACCGGCAACCGTTTCCGCCCAAAGGTTTTTTCCCGAGGCACGTACACGATCAGAGTGGGCGACCCGGATTCCGACCGCTGGAAAGAATTCCAAGACATAAAGGCCGGAGACACTGCGCCGCTAAAAGTGGAATTCTAATCTAAACGAGAGTAGCCATGACACTGAAGAATATATTGATTTTGATTGTTTTGACGGGACTGGTCGGAAGTTCCTTTGCGGCACCGGCCACGTGGGTCCAGTCGGTCACGTATGACGGCGAAACCCTTACGATGCGACTGACGAAAGATGACCTTCGCGGGGAAAACTTTGAACTCTTGTCGCAGAATGGATCGGGCGGTTACGATGAAGTCACCCCGGTGGGAGAGCGCTCCTACATGGGCACGGTCGATGAGTATCCCGGCGCGGTTTCCTGCGGCATCCTAAAGGATGACGGCACGTTCTGGGGCGCGGTCTATTTTGAACGCGGCGCAATTTGGTATACGCTGGGTAGTTCCGTGGTGGACACCCTGGGTATGGATTATATCCATTTTATAGACTATCAAGTCCCTTCGGATCCGACGATCGCCGTCGGTCAGGCGGGTTCAACCATGTATGCCTACGAGCTTGGGATTGATGCCGACTATGACTATTACACGGCTTCGGGGAGCAGCGTGGCAACGGTACTGGAGGGAATTGAGTATTCCGTTTGCGTGGTGCGTGTCATCTACATGCGCGACGTATTGCTGCGTCCGTATCTCGGTCGTGTGATCATTCGTTCAACGTCGGCGCAGAATCCCTATAACGGCTACACAGAAACGGATTACATGAGGGAAGTTAGACTTGAGTGGACGAACAACCAGACCGACACGGATCCCGACTTGGTTGCGGGCCTATCGCCAACGAAAGTCGGCGGGGGCTGGAGCTATCGGGAGACCGTAGGTGAGGCGAATGGATTCTCAGTCAATCATACCCAGGACGACGGAAGTTTTGATCATGTTTTCCGCCACGAAATGGGGCATAACTGGGCCCTCAATCATGCCGAGGGCGGTTGGCCGGAAGGAACGGGGCTCATGGGAGGCAACAGCGCCGGTCGTTTCACAGCTTGCGAAGCGTATGTCGTTTTTGGTTATCGGGATAACCGATTGACTAAGGGGGGGATTCTAGACGATGAAGGCACCTATACCGCAGTTGAACTGCCTCCCTATGCCAGTATGGATACAGGGAAATTTATACAGAACGTCACCTCAACGCTCACCTTCAGTGTGCTCGCCAATGACTATGATGCCAATGGACAGGCGCTGAGCCTGTCCTCCTTCGATGGCACGTCGGCAAACGGAGGTGCGGTGACCCAGCAAGGCCAAGATCTGGTCTACACGGCACCGGGCGCATTTGTGGGTACCGATTACTTTACCTATACGATTCAGGATACCGCAGGCGGAACGGCGATGGGGGTTGTGATTGTCGACGTCCTGCCGAACGATTCACTACAGCTGTATCTGCCGCTGGATGAAACCACCGGAAGGACGACGGCGGACTATTCAGTGTATAAAAATGACGGGACCGTTTCCTCAGACCTTTCGGACCTCTCCATTCCAGGACAACACGCGAATGCAATCGATTTCGACGGCGTCGAAGATTATGTTGAAGTTTCAGACCTGACGCTGGCCTCGGATACGGTCACGATCACCGCCTGGATCAAGCCGGATGCGAACCAGAGTGCCTATGCCGGCATTGTTTTCGCCAGAAACGGCGAAAGCGCCTCAGGGTTGAATATCCATGATGACGGAAAGCTTCGCTACCACTGGAACAATGACGAATACACATGGAACTCACGCCTTGCCCCGCCGGTTGGCACCTGGACCTTCGTCGCTCTGGTGGTTGAACCTACCAAGGCAACCATCTACATGAATGACGGTTCCGGCTTCGAGTCTAAAGTGCATACTGGAATCCATACCGCAACGAGCTTGGGGAATCCCAGCATTGGAAGGGATCCTTCGACTTCGCTATCAAGGTACTTTGCCGGGGGGATCGATGAGGTTCGAATCTACAACGAGTCCATGTCGCAGGCCGAGTTGCAAAACGTCTACGACGGGGGCAGCCGTGCAGGAAGCCCCAGCCCGTTCGACGGAGCATTCGATTATGACCTCCCAGAGGTCAGTTGGGCTCCCGATACGCTCGCAACGAGCCACGAGGTCTACATCGGCACCAACCAAGCCGCCGTTGCCAGTGCCGATACCGGGTCGCCGGAATATCAGGGTTCAACGACGAGTCCCTCGTGGATGTACGACCGCCTGTTGAACACGACCTTCTACTGGCGTGTCGATACCGTGACGCCTTCGGGCACGATTACCGGCGCGGTCTGGAGCTTTACAACCAGCAGTAAGGTCTTTGAAGAGGATGAAGAGGGGCTGATCGCCCACTGGAAACTTGATGAAGGCAGCGGTCTGGTCACGGTGGATTCTTCGCTCAATAGCCATGTCGGCGTGCTGATGAACGGTCCCGCATGGACGAACGGGTTCACCGGCGGTGCACTTTCGTTCGATGGCGGGAATGATTCGGTGACCTTCGATACCGGCCCGTCGCTGTCTGGCCAGACCGACTTTACGCTCTCGGTCTGGATCAAGACGAGTTCCGCAACGGATCAGGTGATCCTTCAACAACGGAGCGGATTCGGCGCTTCCGGCTATAATGGCCAGTACCAGTTCAAGATCAACGCCAACGGTACCGTGGGTTTCTACGTCTTTGGGAATAGCGCGTACCAGTACAACTTTAGCACCACGGCCACCGTAAATGACGGTCAGTGGCATTTTGTCTCTGCAGTGCGCGATGGAATGAATGGGTACATCTACATCGATGGCAATCCGGTTCCGGCAGCTTCGGACAGCGGCACGATCCGCGATCTCGATGCGTCCATCTCAGTAGGAATGGGGTTTGATATCCGCGACAACGACAAACCGTTCAACGGGTTGATCGACGACGCAAAAATCTACGATTTGGCCCTGGGCGGCTCGGAGCTGGAGGCTCTCTACAGTCGTTATTTAGACACCGACGCCGATGGCATGCCGAACGGTTGGGAAATCGACCATGGCCTTAATCCTTTGGTCGACGACACGGCGGGGAATCCCGATCTCGACGCGTATAATAACTGGTATGAATATGTGGCCGACACCGACCCGCTCGATGGGGATTCGTGGCAAACCTTCTCGGGTGAGCTGTCTCCGGAATCCGACGAGGTGATCCTCCGGTTCCGAACCTCGGCCAACCGCAACTATGCCGTCGAGTACCGCGCCGACCTGACCTCGGGAACCTGGCAGGATCTCGGTTCAGTATTATACTCCGGCACCGGTTCGGAAATAACCGTTCAGGATGCCGCCATCGGCCCCTGCCGCTATTATCGGATCCGGATCCAGCTGCCGTAAGAGTTGCTGGTGTAGCGGAAGCCGGAAAATTAAACCGTCTACCTGAACATTCGCCGGTAAAGTGCGGGCGACATTCCGACCGTCTGTTTGAATTGGCGGGAAAAGGTGCTTTGATCGGAGTATCCGCAGTTAAAGGCAATCTCGGAAATCACTTCATGGGTCTCTTTCAGCTGCTTGACCGCAGCGTCCATTCGCACCTTCAGGATGAACTGTTTCGGTGTGATTTCAAAAATATTAGCCATGCGCTTTTCAAGCTGATAGGTCGAAAGCGAGACCCTGTGGGCCAGATCCTGAATCTTTAGCGGCTGGTCATAGTGGGTCTGTACATAATCGACCACCTCGCCGATTCCGGAATAATCCTTCTTGCTTCCGGTTGTTTTATGGAGGTCTTTCGAAATGCCTACAAGCCCAATGACCTGGCCGTTCTTGCTCATCAGGGGAATTTTATTGGTGATGCACCACCCGGTTCCATGCGAGGGGTAGATCTGGAGCTCGAGCCGGTTAAGCAGCGATTGGCCTGTTTTCAGTACCTCATCGTCCTGCGCGCGATAGCCCGTTCCGAGCGGGGTGGAAAAAACCTGGTCGGCCGTCAGACCGATCAGCTCGTTCTTGTCTGCATAACCGCACCGATGCACGAGTGACTGGTTGACGACCACATATTGCCCGTCTCTGTTTTTAATAAAATAGACGAGGTCGATCATATGATCAAACAACGCCTCGCCAGTGAAGGGGGCCTCCAACTGATCCAGCATTGCCGATATGAGATATTCTTTCTTCATGGTGCAAAAATAGAAGTTAAAACTGGCTAAAGTGCAAAGACAGAATCCACGCGGCACCTATACATTGCAATTCTAATAATTCACCTTTTAGAGGAAAAGCAATGTCCGTATCAGTCGAGCAGGATCTTCAGGAAATCAGGGTGGTGGACTCGCATACCGAGGGCGAACCCACTCGCGTTGTGATGCAGGGCGGCCCCGATCTTGGAACGGGCACCCTGGCCGAAATGAGAACCGTTTTTGAACGGGAGTTCGATTTCTTCCGTTCAGCGATGGTGAACGAACCGCGCGGTTCAGATGTATATGTCGGGGCTTTGTTTGTCGAAACACTGGATGAATCGACCCTCGGCGGGGTTATCTTTTTCAATAACATCGGCTACCTCGGAATGTGCGTACACGGAACCATTGGGCTGGTGCAAACGTTGGCGCATCTGGGCCGCATTACTCCCGGCGATTTTGTCTTGGAAACGCCCGAGGGAAACGTGTCTGTGCAGCTGTTGGAAGACGGCACCGTTTCGGTGATGAATGTTCCCAGCTATCGGACCCATACGCATATTTCCGTAGACGTTCCGGGGGCCGACACCGTCACGGGCGATATTGCCTGGGGCGGGAACTGGTTCTTTCTGTGTGACGATCACGGTCAACAACTGGATCAGGATCGTGCCGAGGAGCTTACCGAGTATGCCTGGAACGTGCGGAAAGCTCTCAATGCCCAGGGCTACCCTGCGGTTAACCATATTGAACTGTTCGGCCCACCGGTTTCGGAATCGGCCGATGGACAAAATTTTGTGCTTTGTCCCGGGAAGGCCTATGACCGATCGCCCTGCGGTACCGGAACCAGTGCAAAGCTGGCCTGTCTGGCAGCGGAAGGGAAGCTGGCCGAGGGCGAATCCTGGGTGCAGGAAAGTATTATCGGCAGTCGGTTTTCCGCACACTACAAATGGCAGGGAGATCGCATTCTTCCCTATGTTTCGGGGAAGGCCTATGTCACCGGGGTTTCAACGCTGCTACTGAACCGCAGCGATCCATATTGCTGGGGCATTACACGGTGAAACCAACCTATGACATTATCATTGTCGGCGCCGGGATTGTCGGCAGTGCCTGCGCATACGAGTGTGCCAAGGCCGGTCTGACCGTGCTTCTGATTGACCGGGATGCCGCTGGTACAGGCACCACCGCGACGGGGATGGGGCACGTGGTGATGCTCGACGATTCGGACATCCAGGTGGCCTTCTGCAACTATGCCCGGAAACTTTGGATGGAGCTGGCCGAAGAGGCGCAGGACCAGCTGGAATGGGAAGCGCGCGGAACCCTGTGGGTGGCTGCTGACGACGAAGAAATGCAGCACGTCCGCGATAAACACACCTTTTACGAAAAACAGAACATCCGAACACACGTGCTGGACGCGGCCCTGCTGGAACAGGTGGAGCCCAACCTGCGTAAGGGATTGTGCGGTGGGCTACGGGTGGTCGACGATGCCGTGCTCTATCCTCCGACGGCCACAAAATATCTGGTCGAGCAGGCCGTAGCGCTTGGGGCCGAGACGCTGTTCTTTTCAGAGGTCGCAGAAATCCGGGGCGACGCTTCGGTGGTGCTGGCAGAGGGGAAAATTATCGCTGGCGGACTTGTGATCAATGCCGCCGGGTGTGGGTCACCGGAACTGACGGAAGGAATTGATGTATTTAAACGTAAGGGGCACCTCGTTGTCACCGACCGTTATCCGGAGCTCATCAATCATCAGATTATTGAGCTGGGCTATCTCAAAGCGGCCCACACCATGACCGGTGATTCGGTGGCGTTTAACGTACAACCCCGAAAAGACGGTAAACTATTAATCGGCTCTTCCCGCCAATCCACTGCGCAGCATAAAGAGGTCGATCATGACATCTTAGGTCGAATGCTTAACCGTGCTTTTGAATATATTCCGGCACTCCGGGATGTGCGGGCCATTCGCTGTTGGACAGGCTTCCGTCCCGCCACTCCGGATAAGTTGCCGCTTATCGGCCCCAGTCTGGTCTCCGAAAAAATCTGGCTGGCAACCGGGCACGAAGGACTGGGCATAACCACCGCGCTGGCAACCGGAAGAATCATTGCCGACAGGATACTTGATCGCCGGAGCGAAATCCCGACGGAGTCCTTTTTACCCGCCCGCTGCCGCAAGGGAGGTCCCGTCAATGGATGAAGCAATCACCATTTATATCGATGGGAATCCCGTTTCAGTCAAGCCGGGAGTCGTCGTGGCAGTGGCCTTGGCACAAGCCGGAATCGAGCATTTCCATCGGTCGCCGAAAGGGCATCTCCGAGCCCCCTTGTGCGGCATGGGGACCTGTTTTGAATGTGCGGTAACCATTGATGGGAAGCCGCATCAACGCAGTTGCCAAACGCAGTGCAGATCCGGAATGCGCGTGGAGACAGAAAATGCTTGAGCGGCTTGAATATGAAGTGGCCGTGGTTGGCGGGGGTCCGGGAGGAATGACCGCCGCATGTTCGGCTGTGCAGTCTACTTCTTCAGTGGTCCTGCTTGAAAGTGCGCTCTGGCTGGGCGGGCAGGTCTGGAGCGGAGGCGACGGGCCGCACGCCGACCGGACGGCTAAAAAATGGTTCAAGCGGATTCAGCAGTCCGATGTGGAGGTGATGACGCAATCGACCGTTATCGGTATTCATGACCGGATATTACAGGTCGATACGCCGGAAGGTCTGGTCGAAATCGCCTTCAGCAGGTTGATTCTCGCGACCGGCGCCCGTGAGATTTTTATTCCATTTCCCGGATGGACCTTGCCTCATGTTTTCGGGGTCGGCGCATTGCATAATCTGGCCAAACAGGGCTGGCCCATGCGCGGGAAACGGGTCGTTGTGGCCGGAAGTGGTCCGCTACTCATCGCGGTGGCGGCGCATCTTCGGCAGTTGGGTGCTACCGTCGTACTTGTTGCGGAGCAGACCGGCCTCTCGAAGATGGTTCAATTTGCCGCGCAACTGCCGTTGAATGCCCCTTCCAAACTGATGCAGGGAGCGGCCTTCGGTGCCCGGTTGGCAGGGGTGCCTATCAGGACACACTGCTGGCCGGTCAAGGCATCCGGAACTGAAAAGCTCGAACGTGTCCGGATGACCAATGGGTCGAGCGAGTGGGATATCCCTTGCGATTATTTGGCCTGTGCCTTCGGGTTGACGGCTAATCTTGAACTGCCGTACCTACTCAGCTGCCGGATCGAAGAGGAGCGCGTGAGTACGGACAGCTCGATGTTGACCTCGATCCCGAAGGTCTATTGCGTGGGTGAACCCACGGGAATCGGTGGAGTTGACAGCGCTTTGACCGAAGGAACAATTGCCGGCTTTAGTGCCGTGGGACAAACCCGGGAAGCCAATCGAATGCGTTCAAAAAAGCGGCGCATGGATCGCTTTGGAGAGATCTTGAGGAAATCATACGAACCGCGTGCAGAACTCAGGACGTTGGCCCAGCCGGATACGATTCTTTGCCGGTGCGAAGATGTCTCTGTCGGTCAGGCTCGAAACGATGCCGGTTGGCGGGAGGCAAAATTCTATCGGCATGTCGGCATGGGCGCCTGTCAGGGACGTACCTGTGGCAGCGCTGCACGATTCCTGTTTGGATGGGAACAACCCTCCGTGCGCCCGCCTCTCTTTCCCGTAGAACTGAAAAAACTTGCGACGTATACCGCTCCACCCAATTAACATAAACAAAAAGGACATAAAATGAGTACGCTACCCTCCAAGGAACATATTGAAAAGGCCGTTGGACAAATCCAGTTCGATACCGATGCCTTCATTGACGGTAAATTCGTTAAGGCGGTCAGCGGAAAGACCTTTGCCACGGAAAACCCGGCCACCGGCCGGGAGCTTGCACAGGTCGCCGAGTGCGATGCGGCCGATGTCGAGATTGCCGTCGCCGCAGCAAAACGGGCTTTCGAGGCCGGCGTATGGAGTGACTTGCCTCCTTCGGAGCGCAAGGAAATTATGCTTAAGTTCTGCGACCTGATGGAAGAGCATGAAATGGAGCTCGGGTTGCTGGACTGCCTCGAAGCCGGGAAACCGGTGGCGGACTGCCTGCAAATCGATGCGCCCGAAACGATCGCCTGTATTCGGTGGCATGCCGAAGCCGCCGACAAACTGTACGATCATATCTCACCGACCGGCTCCGAAAACCTGGGTCTTATTACTCGCGAACCGGTCGGTGTTGTTGGCGCCGTGATTCCCTGGAACTTCCCGGCCCAAATGGCCGCCTGGAAAATCGGGCCGATTCTCGCAACGGGCAACAGCCTGATCCTCAAACCTGCGGAACAAACCTCGTTGAGTGCGTTGCTGATGGCCCGGCTGGCTTCCGAGGCCGGAGTGCCGGACGGGGTCTTTAATGTAGTTACCGGTTTTGGTGAAACGACGGGTAAAGCCCTCGGTCTGCACATGGATGTCGACATGGTGGCCTTTACCGGATCAACCGAAGTCGGCCGCTACTTCCTGCAATATGCCGCTGAATCCAATCTCAAACGTATCATTCTGGAATGCGGTGGAAAGAGCCCGCAAATCGTGCTTGCTGATGCCGATCTCGATAATGCTGCCGAAAACGCAGTGAGTGCCGCCTTCTGGAATATGGGTGAAAACTGCAGTTGCGGATCCCGCCTGATCGTTGAAAAAGGGGTGAAAGATGCGCTACTTGAAAAAATTACAGCGGAGCTGAAGGCATGGCCAACCGGCGACCCACTCGATCCCGGGAATCCGCTCGGATCCATGATTGAAAAGGGCCACATGGAAAAAGTGCTCAGCTACATCGAGACCGGAAAGTCCGAAGGTGCAAACCTGCTGCTGGGTGGCAATCGTATCCTGACGGAAACGGGCGGCTACTTCGTTGAACCGACGATCTTTGACGGGGTCACCAACCAAATGAAAATTGCGCAGGAAGAAATTTTCGGACCCGTCCTCTCTGTCATTGAAGTAGAAAATGAGCAGGAAGCCATCGCGGTGGCCAACGATACCCCCTATGGGCTGGCGGCATCGGTTTATACGGCCAGTCTCGATTCGGCTCACCGCATTGCGCGGAAGCTGCGGGCGGGGAATGTTTCCGTCAACTGCTTCGCGGAAGGGGATATGGGTACGCCCTTTGGTGGCTACAAGCAGTCCGGGTTTTCCGGTCGCGACAAATCGATTTTTGCACACGAACAATACACTGAAATGAAAACCACATGGATAAGTCTGGGGAAATAAAATGAGCATAAAACAAAACAGCAACACACCCTTCAAGGGAGTATACACCGCACTCGTTACGCCGATGACAACCGATGGGGAGGTGGATTACAACACCCTTGGATCCTTCATCGACCACATGATCGATCAGGGGTTACACGGTATAATCCCGCTTGGGAGCACCGGCGAATTTTATGCCCTGACCGATGCGGAGCGCGAAAAGGTGGTGCATGCTACTATCGAAGCCGTGGATCATCGCGTTCCGGTCGTGGTCGGAACCAATGCCTCCTCAACGCAGAAGGTCGTGGAATATTCCCGGCAGGCCGAACAGGCGGGAGCGGAGGGCTTGTTGCTGGCACCGCCATACTACTCCCTCCCGACCATGGATGAGTTGCTTGAGCACTTCCGCACCGTCAACGATGCGGTCGGGATTCCGATCATGCTCTATAACTATCCCGGTCGGGCAGGGGTCGATATGCTTCCCGAGTTTATTGAATCGCTGGCCGCGCTTGAAAACGTAAAGTATGTCAAGGAAAGCACCGGCGATGTCACCCGCGTCAGCGAAATCATTCGGCGGTGCGGCGATCAGTTGGAGGTCTTCTGCGGCGGGGATACCGTGGCGCTGGAAAGCTTCGCGCTCGGAGCCACCGGTTGGGTTGGCGGCATTGCCAATGTTCTACCCGCCGAGCATGTGGAACTCTACAACCGCTGCGTCGTGCAGAAGGATATGGAATCCGCCCGGTCGTACTACTATGAAATCCTGCCCAAACTCGATCTCATAGAGAACAGCGGGAAATATACACAGTTCGTCAAAGCCGGATGTGCCATTAAAGGTCATCCAGTCGGGTCACCCCGCATGCCGCTCTTGCCGGCTACACCTGCCGAGGTGGAGCGGTTAACCGCCGGGCTATAGGTAGCCTCCCAAGCCTACCCCTTCCTCGCTTCATGTTGGATCGCTACCCCCAGTGGTCGGAATGGCCTGAGTCGGATCGCAAGAAAAGGGAGGGCAATCGTAGTAATCACTCAGTTTCCTCCTTGCGACCCATAGGTTGTTTGAGTAAACCTTACTGCGATAGCAGACGGGCATAGTCGGCAACTCGCCGATTCTCTGGTCTGCAAACTAAGGAGAAGTACGATGTCTGTAATGAAAGAACTACACTCAGAAATTACTAGATTAGCCCGTAAGGAAATCAAGAAGGAACTAGAGCCCATTAAGCGAGTCAACGCCGCACAGCGAGGCTATATAGCTGACCTTAGGCGGGACGTAGGTGAACTACAAAAAGAAGTGGCCAGGTTGCAGCGGGCGGCGGGTAAGGTTGTGGCGGTAGAGGTAGAGGAGACGAAGGGATTCTGGATTTCAGGCAAAGGTGTGGTGTCGCTAAGGAAGCGCTTAGGAATCACTCAGATGGAACTGGCGGCCTTGGCCGAAGTTAGCCATCAGTCGATTGTTCGCTGGGAAAAGGCTAAGGGAAAAATCCTGTTCAAAACTGAGGAGACTTTGGCCACCCTACAGCAGATCAGGGGGATGGGTAAGCGGGATGCTTGGGAGGAGTTGGGGAAGGGGTAATACATTATTTTGAGTGTCGTCACTTGTCTGGTGCTCAAACCTTCCTTGGTGCCATGTATTACCAAGGTAATCCTGAATGATCCCTCCCGCCGGGCGGTAAAATTTGAGCACCCGGGCACGATCCGCCACTTCCGTTTTATCTCGATACGCGGGGCGGAAGACAAGTCCTATGCCGGCGCAGCGAAAATTGAACTGCTTTCAGGGGAATAGTCTTCCGGTCGGCTTTGCGGTTGCGGGCGTCCGGTGCTTTATGGTTAAGTTCTGCGGTTTTCGGAACTTAACCTTTTATGCTTTGGATTATCTACAATCTTCTTTTCCCCGTCGTTTTCCTCTTCATGCTGCCGAAGTTTCTGTCGCGGATGATGCGGCGGGGGGGATATTTCCAGCACTTTGAGCAGCGCGTCGGTCACTTTGGCAGCAATACGAAAGCGCAGCTGCGCGAACATCGTCGCGTGTGGGTGCATGCCGTCAGCGTAGGCGAAATCTATGTGGCCCTGCGCTTCATCAAGGCCTACCGCGAGGAGCATCCCGACGCTTTCTTTGCGCTTAGCACCACCACCTCCACCGGACATGCCATCGCCCGCAAGGAGATCGACCCGCGCGATGTGCTGTTCTATTTTCCGGTCGACCTCCCCGTTGTTATTCGGAAGGTATTACGCATCATCAATCCCGTTCGGTTGATCTTGGTGGAAGGGGAGTTTTGGCCCAACCTGATCCGTTTGGCGGATAAGCAGGGAATTCGCGTTTCACTCATCAACGGGCGTATGTCGGAGCGCTCGTACAAGGGGTATCGCAAGCTCAAATCACTCACTGCTGATGTCCTGCGGCGGATCGGCCCCATCTGC
>JAUXGY010000262.1 GCA_030621805.1 Kiritimatiellales bacterium
CGATACATGAACGAACCATTGTCACTCGTCAGAATCACGAGGGTATCATCGACCAGTCCCAGTTCATCGAGTGTGTTCAGCACCTGCCCGACGGTCCAATCGACCTGCACGATAAAATCGCCGTAGGGTCCGAGCGATGTCTTTCCGCGAAAGCGCGGATGCGGAAGCACCGGCTTGTGCGGAGCCGTCATCGGAAAATATAAAAAGAACGGTTTCCCATCCTGCGCCTTGATGTAGTCGGTCGCCTTTTTAGTCAGAATATCAAGACCGTCTTCATGCCTGAACCCGGGAGCCATTTTTCCACCACGGCTATAGGTAGGAAACCCCCTCGTCTGAAAATTGGTCGTAGTCATTTCTTCAAAATGTTCATCTTCAATAAAGACGTAAGGCGGCATATCCAGCGAAGCCGAGACTCCATAGAACGTGTCGAAGCCAATCGACCGCGGCCCGTTTTTGATCGGATCTCCACCGCCAAGATACTGCTGCCCCTTGGGATGCGACGGCATATCCATGCCCAGATGCCATTTTCCGATACAGGCCGTCGCATAGCCCGCCTGCTTAAAAAGATCTGCAACCGTGACGCGATCGGGTTCAATGAGATGTTTGGAATAGCCGTTCAGGACACCGCGCTTCACCCGGGAACGCCAGCAATAACGCCCGGTCAGAATGCCATAGCGGGTCGGTGTACAAACGGCTGACCCCGAATGAGCATCGGTAAACGTCATGCCCTCCCCTGCCAGCCGGTCCATATTAGGCGTCGGAATGGATGACTTGATATTCAGAGCATGGACATCCCCATAGCCAAGATCATCGGCAAGAATATAAACCACATTGGGGGTTTCCACAGATCGTCCATCAGCGGCACAAGGCCATAATCCGATCAACCCACCCGCTCCAATCAAGATGCCGCTCACAAAAATCGATATCATTTTTCTCATTTAGCTTCCTTTTCTGTTATGGCCCCAAAGACAGGAGGGAGGTGCCACTTCTTCCCGACAAAACCCAAATGGGCCGCCATGGAGCTAATGTTTACAATCCGACCGGCATGCTTCGTAGCCTTCAGATAGGGATGCGCAATCCGGCTCATCCCAAACAAAGCATCGGCATTTACCTCCAGCATCCGGCGAAAGTCTTTGGTCTGAAGTGGCTCTTACTCATCTATATTTCTTTTGTTGGTGTCCTGCTGATCGCAGGAGCTTTCAGCATATTTCAAACGCGAAATAATCTGCGGCATTGTTGTAACAGATGTCACGAACCATTCGACCGACGAGGTCAAAGTCGCGGGGCACGAGACCTCGGGCCATATCGTCTCCGAGAACATTACACAACACCCGCCGAAAATATTCGTGGCGGGTGTAACTCAGGAAAGAGCGGCTGTCAGTCAGCATTCCCACAAAACGGCTCAGAGAACCCAGTTGCGACAGCGCCTCGATCTGACGTTCCATACCATTCTTTTGATCGAGAAACCACCACCCTGACCCCAACTGCATCTTCCCAGCCACCGAACCATCCTGAAAGTTTCCAAGCATGGTTGCGAGCATTTCATTATCGGTCGGATTCAGGTTATAGAGGATGGTTTTGGGTAGCTTGCTTTCAGCATTCAGTGCATCCAGATAGCGGGCCAGATTTTCCGCATAGCTCAAATCGTTGATCGAGTCGAATCCAGAATCCGGACCGACTTCCTTCAGTTTGCGTGTGTTAGCGCTGCGCAGTGCGCCGAAATGCAACTGCTTGGCCCATCCCTTTTCCGCATCCATCCGCCCGAACTCGAGCATCAATGCGGTTTTAAATTGTTCATCTTCATCGGCGGACAGCGGTTTCCCTGCCAGAGCCTTCATGAAGATGCGTTCAGCGTCGCTTTCGGTAACCGGCGCAAAGTAGGCCCGGGCAAGGCCATGGTCCGAGAGGCGGCATCCGTGCTCGTGGAAAAAGTCGTGCCGGTTTCGCAGCGCTTCGATCAGCGTTGCATAGGATTTAATTTCAATACCGGATACAGCGGCCAGCTGTTCGATATATTCTGCGTACCCGCCGTTTTCCGGCAGCATGGCCCTGTCTGGACGGAAGGTCGGAAACATTTTCACGGCAAAACCATCGGCGGCGACGGCTCGGTGATGCTCCAGCGAATCGATCGGATCATCCGTTGTACACACGGCCTTGACGTTGCTATCGAGCATTAACTGGCGCGCGGAAATCCCCTCTTCGAATTTGGCCTGAGTACGGTTCCAAATTTCATCGGCCGTCTCCGGCGAAAGCACGCAGTCGTCAATATCAAAGTAGCGCGCCAGCTCCAGATGGCTCCAATGATAGATCGGGTTGCGTAACAAGTAGGGCATCGTTTCCGCAAATTTGTCAAACTTCTGGCGGTCGGAAGCACCGCCCGTGCAAAAGTGCTCACCCACTCCATTGGTACGCATTTGACGCCATTTGTAGTGATCGCCGTACAACCATACCTGAGTCAGGTTTTCCCAGGTTTTATTTTGCGCGACCTCTTCCGGCGGCAAGTGGCAGTGATAGTCAATAATCGGCATATCGACCGCATAGTCGTGATAGAGCCGTTGCGCCTCTTTGCTAAACAACATGAAGTTGTCATGTATATATGGAGTCTCTGTTTTCATCGTTTTATTTTCCGTTAGACCAAGTTTCATATCCGAAAGCGTGAATCGTTGTAAATCAAAGACCGGACCTTTTGTGGACACTGCCATGAGCAAAGAAACGATCGAGGAATAATACCATTCAAGTTAATTTGGGTATTATTCATCCCGCTTTCTGAAAAATTGACGGGTTGAACCTATCGCTCAAACTACCCGAGACGGCGGAAGAGAATGCTTAGGATGGCGAAAAACATCGCGGCGAAAACGAAGAAAGGCCGGGCGGGAAGATAGATGAATGCCGTTTTTCCTTGCCGCTGGAAGGGCGTTTCGGCAAGGGAGGAGAGGCTTTCAAGCACACCGGGCATCTGGGCGGAGAGTCGATATTCCTTGGGATAGCCGCGCTGCCAACCGATGGATTTGGCGGCTCCGGCATCGCGGTCGAGCAGGCGGATGGAGCAGTTGTGTTTTTCGGCCATGGGCAGGAAGGCTTCGTAGCGGCCAAACCCGGTCTCTTGGATTTCGACGGGTTGCTCGCCACCGAATTCAAGGGCGGCGACGGCGTTCCACTCCACTTGATTGAGCGGGCGCAAGGCGGTGTCGCGCCGGTTGACGAGCAGGCGCAGCCCATGGGGTTCCTCGACCATGCGCACGGCGATGCCTGCGCCGCGATCCTTGCGGACGCAGCGGCGGAGCACCTGCGCCCAGAAGGCGTCGAACCCGTCCCACTCGATCCATTCCGCGCCCCAGAGTTCGGTGGCGTCGGAGGTGAAGGCCATGCCGGTGCCGAGGCCATACTGACCGGAAGCAAGCAGCGGCTCACCGCTGGAGGTGACGAGATGGAGCAGCGCGGCGGGCTTGAGGCGCGTCATCACATAGCCCACCAGATAGGGCGTGTTGTCAAAGTCGATGCCGCCGAGAAAACCGAGGGTATTAACGGGGACGGGAACAAACGGCTCCTCCTTGATGGCGGACCGGGAAACCTCCATGGTCTCTTTGGTGAAGATTTGGGGGACGCTGGTGGGGTCCATGGTTTCGTAGTAGCGCCCGCGGCCAATTTCGGCAATGCGCCGGAGGAGCTCGCGCGCCGCGCCGCCGCC
>JAUXGY010000405.1 GCA_030621805.1 Kiritimatiellales bacterium
GCGATCGCTTCGCTGGAGGCAGAAGTGATCGTCTGCACATCTTCGATGGAGATGTTTTTTTCATCCCCTTTGAAAAGCACCATTTTCTCGACTTCGTTCATAATCTGTCGCGTCTCGAAGCCGGTCTTTTCAACGAAGGCGTCGACCGCAGCGGAGTCGATCGAGAAGCCCTCCCGTTTGAACAGAGAAATCGCACGTTTGAGAGCCACCGGGCGCGCCTCGTAGTCACGTTCTGGAATGGTGTACTCCTCCACTTCACCCGCGGCCATCACGGCCTTGTAAAAAGCAGAACGCTTGTCGATCCCCGGTGCGGAAATAATCAAAAACTGGTCGGCAGCAAGCCCTGCTTTGATGTCGGAGGTCAGCTCGCCAAGCAGTCGCTTGACCCGTTCGTTTTTCATGATCACCGCATTCTTAAAAAAAGATACGTCGCGGAACCAAACCACCTTCTTTCCTCCAAACAGGCCGACGGTACGGAAGGCCGCAACGCACTGGTCGAGCACCGCCACAGCATCGTCGATCTTTGCCGCACCGCCCGCAATGGCTTCCAACGAAAGTGACTGCTCGGACGACGGACAGATTTCATCTACCTTCTTGCGGGCGTTAAGTCCCACTAGATATTCATCGTTTCCATAAAAAAGATATACGCTTTCTCCCATGCCCTTCTTCTCCCTTGGTCTTCTCTTTACCTACCGCATGTGACGGACAATCTCAAGCATGTGTTGTCCATCCGCGCAAGTTTTGGAGGAATCAATGCTAGACGCAGAGTTGGTTGCGGGGATAGATTGAATTTTCTCAACTCGAATAAAGGATCTGCTATGCTGAAATCAATTACCCCTCTTCTGACCGTTATTCTTGTTGCCACTCTTACGCATGCCGCCGATCCAAAGAAACCGAATGTCGGCTATGACAACACTCCAAAACTCCCTTCTGGTTGGCGCGTACACGATATCGCCCGCCCGCAGCCCACACCGGTCGCCCCCGGATCCCAGCTTGGTGATGCCCCTGCCGACGCCATCGTCCTGTTCAATGGAACCCATCTCGATCTCTGGCGGGGTGTAAAACAAGACAACCGAAAAAAGGGTCGGTACAATCCCGAAGGAAAAGCGCTCTGGAAGGTGGAGAACGGCTACATGCAGTGTACGCCCACCGGCGATCTCTTTACCCAACAATCCTTCGGAGACTGCCAACTCCATATTGAATGGCAGAGCGAGATTCCGCCCAAGGGCCATTCGCAGGGCCGCGGAAACAGCGGGGTCTTCTTGATGGGAATGTACGAGATCCAGGTTCTGGATTGCTATGAAAACCGCACCTATGCCGACGGCTCCGCCGGATCGGTCTACGGACAGACGCCCCCGCTGGTCAACGCCTGCCGAAAGCCGGGCGAGTGGCAGGTCTACGATATCGTATTCCAAGCCCCGTGCTTCGAGGATGGGAAGCGGGTCTCCCCCGCCTACGTCACCGTGTTCCTCAACGGCATACTTGTGCAGCATAAGACCGCGATTCTTGGGCCGACGTCCCACAAAAGACTACCCATCGTCAAGCCGCACGCCACGAAATTGCCGATCAAGTTGCAGGACCACAACAACCCCACCCGCTTTCGCAACATCTGGATCCGCGAGCTCGATCTTAGCGAGCAGTAGGTTGCTCTATTCCCCTTTGTACTTCAATCCCCACTGGGCACGTAGGGTATCCATAGTTTGCATCACGGCCAGCGTTTCGGAAAGAGGAAGAATCGTGCTCTCTATTTTACCGACGGCGATGCACGCCATGGCCTCGGCGATCTCGAACGTGAAATTTTCATTATCCCCATAGGGCAGGTTGAGAATTTCAGGATCCCGGCCCGCGCGGTGGATGTGCAGCTCCTGCGCGGCAAGGAAAACGGGAACGCGGATATAGCCTTGGGTACCACATACAATTCCTTCGGAGGGTGCATGGTACGTGAAGGAGGACGAAAGCAGAGCCCGCCGACCGCCTTCGTAATCAAACAGGTAAAATGAACGGTCATCCACATCGGTTTCCCCGATAACGGAAGAACTTTGAATCCGCATCGGTTGTTCGCCAAAAACAATCGACGCAAAAGTAATCGGATAAATTCCGAGGTCGAGTAGCGCACCTCCCGCCAGATCCTTGTTTTTCAGTCGATGCTCAGCACTGAATTCGCCGCATATGCTAAAGTCGGCTTTCACGGTCAGCACCTCCCCGATTACACCGTCGGACAGCAGCTCGCGGAGCTTGCTGATCGCCGGGAGAAAACGTGTCCAGACGGCCTCCATCATGAAAAGATTCTTTTCGCGCGCGAGGACCATAAGCTC
>JAUXGY010000205.1 GCA_030621805.1 Kiritimatiellales bacterium
CCTTTCAATCAGGGAAACGAGCCGCTCCTCTTCATCCAGCATGTCGAAGATAAGGTTTTCATAGCCGCGAATGTCTATCAGCCGGAGAAATGTGTGGCCATGCGGAAGCCCGCCGTAGACCAGCTCGCCGGTTTTCTTTTTCCGGGCCACGTCCTCGGCGATGCTTTCCCAGTTGATCGGGAAAGTCCCGTCAGTCTGGCCGGGATCAGGCGCTTTGTATTCGGCGAAATTGCCCCAATCCCCCAGCGGGTGTTGGTGGACCGACCCCGTAATTCCGTTATCGGTTGTTTCCCATGTGCAACCCCATGGATCCGTATACGGCTGGTCTTTCTTTTGATTCAGATCGCAATGGGGGACAACCTTCTCCTGCCTGCTGAAATCCGGAAAGAGAAAGGGATGCGCCTCCATCAGATCCTGCAAAGCGTTTTGATCGTAATGGTGCCAGCATGCGGCGTTGATATGGAAATCCATGGGGATGTAATCGGGGCGTTCAAAACGAATCGCCCGGAGGATGTTCTCTCGTTTAGTCATTTTTATTCCTTTTCCTGTTTTTTGTGCATCAAGCGGTATATCAAGCTCGAACAACCCGCGGGCTAAAAGAATCTATTTTAAATGAACGAACCCACCATGCGTGCGGAAAATATTAAAAACAAGAAGGAAGGGGCGTATACGCACGCCGTTGGTGCTCAAGAAATAAAGAAAGCTGGGAATTTTCCTTCGGGATTATGCCCTTGGCAGGTATATCCATGAACTATGGATTTTAACTACCAGCTTTGTGGGCAGCAATTCGGCCCAGTACGCCGCCTTGCATGGAAAATGAAAATCAGTGCCATGGCATTGGCGATTGTACTCGCAGGCGGGCTGAGTGCGGCTACCCGTGCGGATATTGGCAGAGCGGATCATGTGAGGGTTTCGGGGGCGCACAGTGCCTCCAGTACTGGATCGTTCCCCGAAAACACCCATAACCAGTCAGGGCTCTCTGCCGAGCTGACGGATCTCAATCTGGCCTCCGTTACCCATACCAATGAGTTCATCGCCAGCATGATGTACCTTACCCAGGGCGCTACAAACCAGCCCCTATCCGCCACCCTGGAATATATATGGAGTACCCCGCTGACCAACAAGCTCGCAACCATCGCCGTGTGGAACTATTCCCAAAACGGCGAGCCCAACCGCTCCGCTACCCGTGTAATCGTATCGGTTGATACCGGCGGCGGCTATATCACCGTGACGAACCTGATCCTGACTCAGAACGATGGCACCGCCCCCGTCGTATCGGATCTACTGGACGTTAGCGCCTTCAACTTCAAGGATGTGGTTGGTGTAAAGCTGGCTCTTGTGCAGGACAAGATTGATACTTACAGCGATTATACCGCTGGACTCAGTGAAGTGGCCTTCCTGTTTGAAGGGACCGTCCCTGAACCCGCTCCGACGGGTGATCCCCGCTTCCCTTCCGACCAGCCAGCCGATCCGTCGAAGGAGAGGGCACGCTGGCCTTGGACGCACATTCGGAAACTGGAAGCGGAGCGGGATCAATTGCTCGAAAAGATCTCCATATTACCTCAACACGCGCCCATATATCCTTCTGACCGCCTGGGGTATCATTCCCTGTTCGAAGAACCTGATGCCGACGGTTCGTTTTCGGCGCACCGGATTGATTTTAAATTGAAAGCGCTGAATCGACTTGACTCGATTGCCTTGGCTCCGGCCTTTAACCCAAAGGAGCCGGGAGCCTATTCCTTTCCCAAACGCTTCAAGATTGAAGTGCGGGCTACCCCAACGGGCGAGCTTGAAACGGTCGTGAACTGGATGGAGGAGGATTTTCCGGATCCGGGCCCTTACCCGGTCTTTTTTTCGAAGATCAACCGAGTCGTGACACAGATTCGCATTACGGTTCAACCAAATATGCAGGAATCGGGTGTGGCATATTATGCGCTGGGCGAAGTCTACCTCTTTCGCCAAAAGGCAAACGGTCGGATCGCCAACAATATGGCCATATGGGGCAGTGCTGGAATTGAGGTAGAGGCCTCTGATTCATTCTCAATGCCGCCGCTATGGGATGCCCCGTACCTGTATGATAATTTTACGGGTTTAGGTTTCCCTCTTGGGGGTGAAACATCGGGGCCCGAAGATCTGATGATTACCTATGACGACGAAACAGAGTCTTCGGATTTAGTACAGTTCACCCTGGATCTCGGCAAAGTGAAGGATGTCGGGCGCATTGATTTCTGGCCGGCTGCGGCTCCGTATCTGTTGGCTCTTCCATCGTTTGGCTTTCCAGCGAAGGTCACGGTGGAGATGTCGGAGAACCCGGACTTCAAGCCCAGTATGATCCTCAAGGTGGATCATGCTGGACGGCGGATGGTTCGCGACAACCTGCTCACCCTGATCGGCAAAGGCTACGACGCCCGGTACATTCGCATTACCATGGAAGGACTCAGTGAGTATAAGGGGAATCGGATTCTTGGGCTCGGGGAAATTTCGATTTCCGACTATGGCGATGTCAAGTCAGCCAACTGCAAGGTCACTGCGCAGGGGATTCCCGAAAAAGATCAAGATCAGCTCCCGAGGCTGGTCGATGGCTACAGCTGGAAACGCCGGATTTTACCGCAGGGGGAATGGATTCAGGGGCTGGCCAAACGCCGGTCGTTGGACCGACGTCTGGCCGTGGTGGAGCAGGAATTGGAGCAGGCCAGAGTAAGTTGGGGCAATGTGCAGCGACATTTTGGCCGATGGGGCGGCAGCTTCATGGTTGCGGGATTGATTGGCTGGGTGGTGGTGCAACGCAGGATGCGTAAGCGGGGGCTTAACAAGCTAAGATGGCGCATTACCCGAGATTTGCACGATGATGTGGGTAGCAACCTTGGCAGTATTGCGTTGACCGCTGAAAAGTTGAGGCATGCCGACATGAATGCAGAAGTTCGGCAGGCGATAGACGATCTTACGCTCTTGGCTCGGGAGGCCTTTTCTTCCTTGCGCGAAGTGGTATGGGTCGTGAATGAAAGCACCATCCATCTGCCGATGCTGATCCAAAAACTAGGAGAGCGGGCGGAACGGGTGCTGGGTGCGGAGCGAGTGGTGGTTGAAATTTCGCCGGATTGTCCGGACCGCATTGTGCCGCTGACGCTCAAGCGGCACCTGATCATGCTCTTCAAAGAGATGGTGCATAATTGTGCTCGCCATGCGCAGGCCAGCCGGATATGGGTAGACTTTTCCATGAGCGACCAATGCCTGCGGATCTCCGTTCGCGATGATGGATGCGGGTTCGATCCCGCCGCACCGTCGGACGGTTGGGGGCTGGAGAGCATGGGGGAGCGGGCGCATGAGATCGGTGGAACGCTGAACGTGGAGTCGCAGCTGGGCGAGGGCACCACGGTGGTCTTGACGGTTCCTTTGACCTCATTGAAGAGTGAAGCAGAGCATTTGTATAAAACCTCGAACTGACATGATACCGATCAACATATGGCTAGTGGAAGACGACACCGGTTATCGCCGCGCGATGAAGGAGATTCTGAACCAGGAAGAGCACATCACCTGCGGTCGGACGTTTCCGACCTGCGCAAAGCTATTCGAAGCCATTGAAACGCATCCGCATCCGGATTTGGTGTTGATGGACCTCGGCCTGCCCGGCATGGGGGGTGTGGAAGGGATCCAGAAGCTGGCCATTCGTGCCCCGGATCTGGCCGTGGTGGTGCTGACGGTTTTTTCGGATAAGAAAAAAGTGCTCGAATCTCTGGATGCCGGAGCGGCGGGTTATCTCTTGAAGTCGGCCAGTCCGCAGGAACTCATCCGCGGCTTGCAAGAGGTTTTTCTGGGCGGGGCGGCGCTGAGTCCGTCGATCGCGAAAGTCGTGCTCGAAGAAATGCGAAAACCCAAACCCTCCGAATCGTTTAATTTGTCACCGCGTGAGATGGAGGTGCTGGAGCTACTGGCGCAGGATCTCGTCGTTAAGGAGATGGCCGACAAACTGGGGGTTTCCGAGCGAACCGTTTCGTTCCACCTCACCAATCTCTACGCTAAATTAAAGGTACAATCCCAATCGGGCGCACTCGCCAAGGCGTTTCGTGCCGGCATTCTTTAGATTCTATTTGGACGAATGACGGGCGGGTTGCCATTCGGTAATGATCCCCTGTTGCCTTTATTTGCGGGCGTTCCTCTGTCTGGATGAGCGTCAATTTCCTCAGGTGCACCCCCTGTAGGTTCCTACAGGTAGACAAAGATTTTCCCTTTAGAGTACATTCTCCTTTCAATTGGCAACCCTCATGGGGAGGAGTGCCGCTATGTGCGGGATGTTCCGCGTGAAATAAGGAGAAAACTAGAATGAAAAAAGTAATAGCACTTGTAGCACTAACCGTCGGCATTGGCTCGGTGGCCAGCGCGGCATTGATCACACCAGACTCGGTTGCCACATCGGGCGCGCAAGGAAGCCCTTCCAG
>JAUXGY010000177.1 GCA_030621805.1 Kiritimatiellales bacterium
CACCGCGTCATATCCAGCAAGTCCTTGTCTCCGGTGACGATGCAATCCGCGTCGGAGGCTTCCGCGAGGCCGAGCAGGAACACATCGTTTGGATCCCGGCACGAATCGGCTGGAAGATCGAAAGGCACAACCATGTCGGCCACGTTTTCGAGAAACCCGGCAATCTCTTCAATCCGAGCTTGTGGAACTTTGAATTTTTTGGACAGGTTGCGACGAACTTCTTCGAGCAGTTCCGTACAGATGATAAGTTCGTGGTTCTGGATGCAGATTTCAACCACGCCGCTACTGATTCCGCGCGTCGCGAAACCGGCCAGATAGACGTTGGTATCCACGACGACCTTCATGGAATGTTGCCGAACACATCTTCGTCGGTCAAATAGCCCTCGGCTTCAGCCAAGGGAAGTACCGTGTTCCGAAGCCCCCTGAATTTTTTAAGCATCACATATTTTCGCAACGACTCCCGGACCAGATCGCTCACGGCAACATGCTCGGCTTCGCTGATTTTCTTCAGTTCATTCCGAAGTTCGCTATCAATCCTAACCGTCAGCGTGCTCATGTTGGTTCCTCCATTGGACAGCCCTCTTGTACTACGTTGTGTTACAGATGGCAAGGAGAGTTTCAATCCATCCAATACAAGATTTTGGTCGCTCAAATATTTTGAAACAGTTTTCTTGCGGTCGAAGCGGTTTGATGTAGTATTTCGCAAATTCAACGGGGAGATGTCGCTTATGCACGAAATTATGACGATTGAGGAAGTAGCCGCATATTTACGCGTTTCTGAGCGTACAGTGTATGATTGGGCGCAAAAGGGCGATCTGCCGGGCGGGAAGCTGGGTACGACGTGGCGCTTTAAGCGGCAGGACGTGGAGAACTGGGTGAACTCCCGGCTTTCGAGCAGCCCCGTTTCCGCCACGGCTCCCGGCGGGGTGACGAGTAGTGCCACGCTGACGGCCGAACGCGTGGTTCTGATGGATGCGGTGAATAAGAAAACCGTGCTGACGCGCCTCGTGGATCTTTTGGCGGAGACGCCGTTCGTTCGCAACCGCGACGAGCTGCTCAAGGGGATTCTGGCTCGCGAGGAACTCATGAGCACGGGCATCGGGTTTGGTATCGGTGTGCCGCACGTGCGCATCGATTCGGTGACGGATCTGGTGATGGCGGTGGCGGTGTGCAAACAGCCGGTGACCGACTATAGCTCGCTCGACGGGATGCCGGTGCAGATTATCTGCATGCTGGCGGCTCGCTCAGATCAGCACACGAAATATATCCGCACGCTCTCTTCGATCAGCTCACGCTTGAAGGATGAGGCCACGCGCAAGCGGATTATTGGTTCGGACGATCCAGCCTATATCTACAGTCAACTCATCATATCGGAGTAGATTTAATGCACGAAGGAATACATCTTGGCGTTCTCGCGGTACTTGGAATCTGTGTGGCTGGCGGCATCGTCGGCGCATGGATCTTCCAGAAATTAAACGTTCCGCAGGTGGTTGGCTACATCGTGGTGGGCGTGCTGATTGGCGACACCGGATTTGGGTTGCTGCATCCGGCGGATATCGCCGCGCTACAGCCCTTCAACAACTTTGCGTTGGGGCTGATCGGGTTTCTGGTGGGCGGCGAACTAAGCGGTAGCATTTTTAAGAAGTATGGAAAACAGTTTACGGCGATCCTGATGGGCGAAGGTCTGGCGGCTTTTTTTCTGGTGGGGCTGGCCTCGACCGTGATCGTCTATTTGGTTTGCCATAACTGGGTGACCGCGATTGCGGCGGGCGTGGTGTTTGGCGCGATTGCTTCGGCGACCGACCCGGCCTCCACGATTGATGTGCTGTGGGAATACCGTTCCGCCGGTGTGCTCACGACCGCCATCGTGGCCATTGTTGCGCTCGACGATGCATTGGCCATGACGCTTTATGGTCTCGGCACCAGTGTGGCCACGATTCTCACGCAGAGCGGGGGCGACTCTATTGGAACCACCTTGATGCATACCGGCATCGAACTCGGTGGAGCCATTGTGCTGGGTATCGTCTGTGGATTTGTGCTCGATGCCATGATGCAGTACCTTCCGCAGACCGAAAAACGCCTTGGCATGTCGATCGGGGTCTTGCTGGTTTGTATCGGACTCTCCGTCGCCTTTAATATGGACGTCATTCTTTCTACGATGGCGGTGGGCATTGTATTGATTAACCGTGCCCCTAATCGTAGTAAAAAGCTATTCGAGACCGTCCGCTCCTTCTCGACGCCGATCTACATTATTTTCTTTGTGCTGGTGGGGGCACGCCTTTCGCTCGGCAATATGCCGGCGTGGATCTGGGCACTAGTCGTGACCTATGTGCTAATGCGCAGCCTCGGCAAGTGGGTGGGGGCCTATTGGGGAGGCCGGCTCTCCAAAGCTGAACTCCCGGTCCAGAACTATTTGGGCATGGCGATCTTCGCTCAGGGCGGCGTGGCCGTTGGCCTCTCCATTGTTGCCAGCCATAATCTCCAGCACATTCAGGTGACGGAGGCGATGAGCCTAGGCGATATGATCATCTTCACCATCACCGCCACCACGCTGTGCGTCCAGCTCATCGGTCCGGCCTTTGCGAAGCTGGCCATTAAGAAGGCGGGCGAGATCGGTCGTAACGTTACCGAAGAGGATATCACGGCTGAGCTAAAGGTGGCCGATGTGGTCGATACCGAGATTGTTCCGCTCCTCGAGGGAACGCCGCTCAATGAGGTGATACAGAATTTTGCCGAACAGGATACCTTTGTTTATCCGGTGGTCTCCTCGGAAGGAACCATCATCGGGGTGCTTACCTTCGATATGCTCAAAGAGCTTCTCCTCGACCGCGACGCGTGGCAATGGCTGGTGGTCGGCGACGTGATGAAGCCGTTGCGCCATCGCCTTTCCTCCACGATGAACCTCGCGGAGGCGCTGGAGGAAATGCGCAACAATCAGGTTGAAGCCCTGCCCGTGGTTGAGAATGAAGAGAGCGGAAAACTGTTGGGAGTGCTCGACCAGCGCGCCGCCCTCCGTAGGGTCGGAGCCGAGCTCGTCCGCCGCCAAACGGCAGCGGCCTAGTAACCCCAATCGGTAATCCGCTTGTATGCTGGAACTGGATTTGTGAAGATGTCTGCATCGTGTGGGTGTATTTTAATTGGATCCATTTAAATCAACAGGAGGAACGACCATGGCACAAACAAGACTCTATCTTTCAATGATTCCCGAATCGCTGGTGGCATCCATGCTTCCTCCAGAGGAATTTGGGCGCTATCTGGCGGTAGGCTCGCACAAGCAGTCGAGTGGTGCGGCGATCTATTTTGAAATCGATCCGGATTTCAGGAGTGATTTTTTTAATATGGATATTGTGCAAGAGCGTTGCATCGCGCACACCGACGGATCTCCGAAGCGATCGCTTTACCTAGGGATCTACCGCGTCTTGGAGCACATCCCGCTGGAGGCCCTCGGGAAACTATACCTCACCACCCGCGATGGACAGGTGCTGGCTCTGAACCAAGGCGATCTACCCACTGAATTTTCCGACGGACACTACCTCTACGACGAGATTTGTCCGGTCCACCCCTTGATCGCCAGCAACCTCGATCCCTCTGCCTTTACCCAGTTTGTGACGAATCCAGGATCCCCGTTGTGTGTCCCGAAAATATTCTTCAGCCAGCTCGACCCCGCCGCCATTATCGGTTCCGACCGGACCGCCGAGGCTGCACCCGCACTTCACAACCTACCCGAGCGAATCAAGGAATGCTTCCGGGAATTGGATGCGGTGGGCAAGCCCACTAAAACGGTCGATCGAACCCGCCAGCTGACCTTCCGATGGAACCACACCAAGAACGGTTACTTTATCGGCGACCCGGAGCGTTTGCTCTACTACCCGTTCCCCTCCAAAGATACGCTGGAGCGGGATCATTATAAATGGTGGCGCTCCGCTCTTTAATCGTCGGGGTGTAGTGGCCGTTCTGCGAACCGCTTACCGCCGGAGCAGGGTGCTTCGCAGAAGCACCGCTACAGCTTGCCTGATGCAATGGAAGTTACGTCGAGGTCTTGCAGCAGGCCATCCTCGAGCCGATAGATCCAGCCGTGGACGGTTAGTTCCTGTCCCGCTTTCCACGCATTGGAAACCATGGTGGTATTGCAGACGTTGGCGACTTGTTCAATGACGTTGAGCTCGCAAAGCCGATCCTTGCGCTTTGCGGGATCCTCGATAGCATCGAGCTCGCTGATATGGAAGCGGTAGATGTCGCGGATATGCCGCAGCCAGTTATCGATCAGGCCATGGCTGTCGGGTTCCATGGCGGCGGTGACGCCGCCGCAACCATAGTGACCGCAGACAATAATGTGCTTCACCTTCAGTACGTCGACCGCATATTGGATGACAGAGAGGCAGTTGAGGTCGGTGTGCACCACCACGTTGGCAATGTTGCGGTGAACAAAAACTTCGCCCGGCGGAAGGTTCACAATCTCATTGGCCGGCACGCGGCTGTCGGAACAACCAATCCAGAGGTATTCCGGGTTTTGCTGCTTCGAGAGCTGTTCGAAGAATCCGGGCTGTTCCTGAGCAATCTTTTCGGCCCACTCGCGGTTGTTTTCAAATAACAGATTTAATGCGTCCATGCCGCGCATGTTTCCAGACCGAGAGGAAAACTCCAGCCCAAAGTTGCCTCGGCTATGAGTCCAACCGTTATCCGGCTCAATTTTAACGCTATCACACCCAATAGGGTGTGATAGAGTTGACGATAAGTAATACATGTATTATTATGTATTTTACTATCACACCCTATTGGATATGATAATTATTAAAGGCAGCTTAAGGAGGTGTCCCTTCAAGAATCTACGGAATATTCAGCGTGTAACCGAAGTGGTGTTCTCTCGTGTGCATCCGTCAGATTAAGCTGATCGAGCACTATGCGCTTTCTCCGGCAACGAAGCCGGTCGTCCAGCAAGTCGGAGGCCAAGCGGTCT
>JAUXGY010000382.1 GCA_030621805.1 Kiritimatiellales bacterium
GGAACCGACCAAAGCCTCCGGCGCGTGGACAACACCTTATATGGAGACGACCCCGCCAGTTGGCTGGCGGCCTCACCAAGTCCGGGTACGGCTACTCCGACTCCGGACACCGACCCTCCGACACCGACCCCGGCCTCCTTTTCTTTAGCTCCGAGTGCGATCAGCGACACAGAGATCAGCATGACGGCAACCACAGGTTCGGATGTCAGAAGAAACCACCCTATCGAGTATCTCTTTACCGAAACGTCCGGCAATCCGGGTGGCACCAGTAGTGCATGGCAGACGAGTCCATCCTATACGGATGCCGGTCTAACGCTGTCCACGCAGTACACCTACACGGTGACCCTGCGTGACAGCTTGGGCAATACAGGTGCAGCTTCTGCTCCGGCCAGCGCTATAGCCATTGGTGCTCCGACACCGAATCCGGCCACCTTTGCGGTAGCTCCGGCCGCCGATAGCACTACGGCCATCAGCATGACCGCAACAACCGGTTCGGATCCAAACGGCCCTGTCAACTATCTCTTTACCGAGATGAGCGGTAATCCGGGTGGCACCAGCAGTGCATGGCAGACGAGTCCATCTTATACGGATACCGGCCTGACCCCCTCCTCGCAATATACCTACACGGTGACTATGCGTGACAGCTTGGACAATACGGGGACGGCTTCCGCCCCGGCCAGTGCAACAACCCCGGCAGGTCCCGCAGTGTTTTACAGTCAACCCCTCGATACAGATCCAGGATGGACGACCGAGGGGCTATGGAGCTTTGGACAACCCACGGGTGGTGGTGGTCTGGAAGGAGAGCCGGACCCAACCCATGGTTATACCGGAACGAAGGTCTACGGCTATAACCTTGCCGGTGACTATGAGGCCGGTTTATCGCAAAAACATCTAACAAGCTCTGCGATTGACTGCTCCGGGCAGGTTGATGTCCATTTAAAGTTCTGGCGCTGGTTGGGGGTTGAAACTTCCGACTATGACCATGCTTATGTCCAAGTGAGTTTGGATGACGCCAACTGGACCACTGTCTGGGAAAATACAAATTCCATTAACGATTCAGTTTGGAGCCAGGTTGATTTCGATATTTCAGCAATCGCTGATAACCAAAGTGCCGTGTATTTACGATGGACCATGGGAATCACAGATACCAGTGTGCAATATTGTGGGTGGAATATTGACGATATAGAACTGATCGGTATCACTCAGGATGTGGATGCCGACGGGATGCCGGATGCATGGGAAACGGCTCATGGGCTGAACCCCGGAATCAATGATGCGGCAGGTGACGCGGATGGCGATCTTTTATCCAACTACGGAGAATATATAGCGGGTACGGATCCGACCGACCCGACGTCCGTGTTGATTTTCGAGTATATTGGAATACAGGACACCAATATGGTTCTTCAGTGGCAAAGCGTAGCAGGCAGGTACTATTCCCTGCTGGGTTCTACAAACCTGCAAAGCTGGAGCGTCCTTCAGAGCAATCTTCCGGCCGTCGAGCCTCTGAACACGACTACGGTCCATGTGGACGATGTGGAATCAAAATTCTTTAAGGTCAAAGTCGAGTAAGCTCCCCCTGTATAGCGCCCGTTCTAAACGCACAAGGCAGGGTACGTTTCGCGCTAACGAAAAGACACTGCTATCCCATCGAGTCGGGATAGCCGTATTCTTTTCCCTCATAGTTAATGATCACCACATTTCCATCTTCATTACGAATTTGATTTGCACTAAGTAAAGGAACTTTCCCGCCACCGCCGGGGGCGTCGATGACGTATTGCGGAACGGCGAGTCCAGACATCCTTCCGTGCAACGACTGAATCAATTCAATCCCCTTTTTAACCGACGTGCGAAAATGGGCGGAGCCGCGGACGGGATCGCATTGCAGCAGATAGTAGGGCTTCACGTTGATTTCGAGTAGGCCATAAAAAAGGTCGGTCAACGTCTGGGTGTCGTCGTTGATCCCTTTGAGTAAAACGGTTTGGCTGACCATGCCGACGCCATGATCGGCGAGCTTGCGACAGGCAAGCTGGGTTTCCAGCGAAAGCTCGGCGGGGTGGATAAAATGCAGGCTAAGCCAAACACGGTGCTTCCGAAGAATCGTGCATAATTCATCGGTGATGCGCATGGGCAGGACCACGGGAACTTTTGAGCCCATGCGCACGGTGCGAATGTGCGGGATCTCCCGGAGTCGGGTCAACAGTTCGTCGAGCACCGGGTCGGTTAGGGTAAGCGGATCCCCCCCGGAGAGCAGAACATCGCGAATTTCGGTGTGTTCCTCTATGTACCGAAAGGTTTGCTCGAATGTAGACGAGCCATCTTGGCTCGTTTGGGAAGAACCAAACGATGTTGAAATCGCCGATATTCCCCGCCCATCCTGAACGCGGCTGGAAGCCGCGTCTACAGTGGACGTTTTTCCGACGAGACGCGAACGGGTGCAGTAGCGGCAATAGGTGGAACAAAAGGTCGTGGCAAGAAAGAGCACCTTGTCGGGATAGGTA
>JAUXGY010000311.1 GCA_030621805.1 Kiritimatiellales bacterium
GGTTTAGTACGGGCGTGAAAACCTACACCATCATGCTTGCGGTCGAGGGTGGAACAGACGCCCCGCTCAAGCCGGGAATGTCCGCCACGGTCGAGATTGTGACCGATAGCTTGGTTCAGGTTCTGCATGTGCCAATCCAGTCGGTGGTTTCCGACGGCGACCAACGCTATGTTTATGCGGTTCGTCGCGGACGCCGGAAACTGCGGGAGGTGCGGACGGGAAAATACAACACCACCCGCATCGAGATCGTGGAGGGACTAAAGAAGGGCGAGGAGCTACTGCTCTACGCAGAGGTTGAGATGGAGTCCGACACGCGGCTGCGTAAAAGCCCCCTGAAAAAGGCGGCGGAGTCTGGCAAAAAAGAGGAACAGGAATAGGTGAGAATTTCGATTTTAGATTTTTGGTTTTTGATGGGTGGGTCTGCGACGGCTTTTCTTTCGGAAAGGCCAATGCCGCCTGAGTTCTTCAAATCGGCAATCGGCAATCAAAACTCAAAATTGGAGGAACGATGGTTCCAATCGTCGAGCTGAAGAATGTCGTTAAGGAGTATGCCAACGGCCCGCTGAAGGTGACGGCTCTGCGGGGGATCTCGCTGCAGATCAATCCCGGGGAGTATGCGGTGATCATGGGGGCGTCCGGCTGCGGAAAGTCCACCATGCTTAATTTACTCGGATGCCTCGACCGCATCACGGCCGGACAATATTTGCTCGGCGGGGAGGATATCTCGGAGTTTACCGACGAACAGCTTTCCGAGATCCGTTCCCGGCGCATCGGCTTTATCTTTCAGTCCTACAACCTGATCCCCCAGCTCAATGTGTTGGAAAATATCGAGGTGCCGCTGTTCTACCAAGGAGTTTCGGAATCCGATGCCCACGAACGGGCGGAGGCCCTGGCGGAGCGCATGGGGCTCTCCGATCGGCTGAAGCATAAACCCATGGAGCTCTCCGGCGGTCAACAGCAGCGCGTTGCCATTGCCCGCTCACTGGTGGCCGATCCCATCCTGATGCTGGCCGACGAACCCACCGGCAACCTTGACTCTAAAACCGGACACGAAATTTTAGAACTCATCGACGAACTTAATGCCGAGGGTAAAACCATTGTGATGGTGACCCACGACGACGAGGTGGCCGACCGTGCTCAGCGCGAGATCCGAGTTTTCGATGGTGAAATCGTGGAGAACCTCTGGAAAGGGGAGGTCTCGCCATGAAGGGCATGCCCTTGGAACGAATGGTCAAACTGGCCATTAAAAATCTGGGTCAGTATAAGTTGCGAGCAGGCCTGACCATGCTCGGCATCATTTTTGGCGTTTGCTCCGTGGTGGCGATGTTGAGTGTGGGCGAAGGGGCAAACCAGGAAATTCAGGAAAAGATCCAGCGCATGGGAAGCAACAATATCCTCATCAAAAGCGTGAAGGTCCCCAAGAAGGAGGAGAGTTCCTCCGGACGCCATGGCCCCCAAGTGGCCGATTATGGATTGAAATATAAGGATGCCGAACAGTTCTCGCAGTTTGTGCCCAGTCTGGAAGCCAGTACGCCCATGAAGGTGTTGCGCTACGATGTTCAGTTCCGGGAGCGACGGCTTCAAACCGACGTGGTGGCCACCGTGCCTTGGTTCCTGCGGGTGCAGCGCCATCACTTGGTGCGTGGCCGCTTCCTGACCCATTCGGATATGGATTCCGGTTCGCCGGTTTGCGTGATCGGGTCGCGTCTGGCGCGGCTACTATTTGCCGGGTACGACCCCGTTGGCCAAACCCTGGCCATCTCTGGCGATGTCTACTCGGTCGTCGGCGTGGTCGGCGACATTGCCCAAGGCGAGCTACCCACTTCGGGTGAGCTGTGGCTGACGGGCGAGAATCAGAAGGTCTACATTCCGCTGTCGACCTATCAGCAGAAGCACGGCGATCTTTTTATGCAATGGGCCGAAGGGGGCAGCGTGTTTGAAAAGATCGAGCTCCATGAGTTGATCCTGACCATCGACCGTCAGGAGAACGTGCCGTATGCCGTCGTCGCCGTCCGACGAATCCTTCAAAAAAACCACGAGCAGGAAGACTACAGCATCGTGGTGCCGCTCGAGCTCATCCGGCAGGCCCGAGAGACCCGTCGCCTCTTCAACATTGTTCTCGGATCCATCGCCGCCATTTCCCTGATCGTCGGCGGCATTGGTATCATGAACATCATGCTCGCCACCGTCAGCGAGCGCACCCGCGAGATCGGCATCCGCCGCGCCCTCGGTGCCCGCCGCCGCGATATTGTCCAGCAGTTCCTGATGGAGACGCTTCTTCTCTCGATCTCTGGCGGGGTGGTTGGTCTGGTGCTTGGTGCCGTTATTCCGCTGGCGATCAGTGCGTTTGCCCACGTCCGCACCGTACTCACCCTTCCTTCGTTCGTCATTGCCTTCACCGTCTCTGTTTCCGTATCGGTCGTTTTCGGCATCTATCCCGCCCGCCGCGCCGCACTCATGGATCCGATCGAAGCGCTTCGCCACGAATAAGGGTTTGTCTCCTCCGGGGATTCGGCTACCCTTCGATCCATGACCACCCTCGGGGAAATCGGCGAACATGCCGCCATTAAACGACTCGCCGCCACGCTCGGAACTCATCCGGATCTGCGCACCGGCGCAGGCGATGACTGCGCCGTGGCTTCGCTCCCCGGCACGGAAATCGATCAGGTCTTCACTACCGACCCCATCATTGAAAACATTCACTTCCTGCCGACCGATCAACCCGAACGCATCGGCAATAAAGCCGTCGGTCGCGTACTCAGCGATATCGCTGCGATGGGCGCACAACCGCAGTGGATCCTCGTCAACGTCGTTGCCCCGCCGAAGCAAGAGGTTGAGGTATTGGAAAAAATCTATGACGGGATGAATGCACTTTGTCGTCGCTTCGGTGCCACATTGATCGGCGGCGACCTTGCGCAGGGGACGAGTTTAGAATTGCATCTATTTGGAACCGGAACGCTTCCCGCCGGAACCGCGTTGCTACGCTCCAACGCAGAGGTGGGTGACGTGATTTTTACGACCGGCCCGCTCGGTGGCAGCATCGCCGGCAAGCACCTCGACTTTATTCCGCGTGTCGAAGAAGGCCTCTTCCTGCGAAGTCGGATCGTA
>JAUXGY010000197.1 GCA_030621805.1 Kiritimatiellales bacterium
AAGAATGCACGTGCGCATGGGATCGGCCTATTTGATGGGACATGACAACAAGCCGATGGGCGCGTTGCTGGTGTTTACTGATATGACCGAGCTCAAGGGCCTCGAGGAGCAGGTGCGCCGTACCGATCAACTTTCGAGCGTCGGCACATTAGCGGCCGGCATGGCGCATGAAATCAAGAACCCACTGGTTACCATTAAAACCTTCACCCAGCTTCTCCCCGAACGCCATGACGACGAAGAATTTCGCAACGATTTCTCCTCACTGGTGGCGCACGAAGTGGAACGGATCGATGGCATCGTGAACCAGTTGCTCCACTTCTCAAAACCCAGCCAGCCCCTCCTTGCTCCCATGAAACTACACGATACGATCGAGCAAACGCTCAAGCTGATCCACGAACAGCTGTCCCAGAAGCACATCACGCTGACACACAACCTTCAGGCCAAGCAGGATCTTATTTCCGGCGATACCGACCTGCTGACCCAGACCATCGTGAATCTCAACTTAAACGCCATCGAAGCCATCGGGAGCGAGGGTTCCATTCGCGTTGAAACAACTAATTGCGCTTACCGTTTCGCTCAGGATGACAACCCGAATAAATCCATTAAAAAGAACTGTATCCGCCTACAGATCCGCGATACGGGCGAGGGAATTCCAAGAGATCAATTGCAAAAAATCTTTGACCCGTTCTTCACCAGCAAGAGCGAAGGCACCGGCATGGGACTCTCCGTTTCCCACGGGATTATCCGGGAGCATCAAGGCGTAATTGAGGTGGATAGCGAACCCGGAAAGGGGACCGTCTTCTCCATCTATATCCCGCTTCTTAAGGAGGATGTTGCCGCATGAAGACCATGCCGTCATGCATTCTATATAGCCGCGATGAAGAGCTGACCGGCCGACTTATCCGCATCGCCTCCAGCGTCGCCGCCGTGCAACCCATCGAGGCGCAGGCAGATCTCGAGCAATGGTTCTCCCAGTTTGGCGCCACGATTCTTCTGGCCGACCTACGTGCCCCAAACTGCCTTGAAATCCTTTCCGAGATCAAGACCGAGTGGCCCATGGCCGTCGTCGTGGTTCTGGGCGTGGATCGGTCGGACCCCATGCTCACGGCCGAATGGCTCAACCCCTTCGCTACCGTTGGGCTGGAACCCGACCGCCGCGAATTCCAAGCCCTACTCAAACAGGCTGTCGAATGTTTTGCGCTACGCCAAAAGTCCCACCGGCTTGAAGAGGAACTCGCCAAACTCAACGCCCGGAAAATGGAACCCCCGCCCCTGCCCCGAACGCTCTTTTCCACCCCCCTGCAAAACTTCTCAAAAGCGCAGAAAAATTTCGATAACCTCGACTTGCTCTTCGACAGCGTAGTTGAGGGTCTAATTTCCACCGCCCGGGTTTCGCGCGCCGGAATCTTCATGAAACCCGATCACGAAGAACAGTATATTTTCCAAGCCGGCATGCGGTGCCTTCCCGCCACGGAAAATCTCGCCATCCCGGAAAATGCCCCCTTCGCCCGCTGGCTTGAAATGAACCCGCATCTTATTTCCCGCCAAACGCTCGAAAACATTGGTGATCCGGAAGAGCGTGCCATGCTCAAGCACATGCTGGACGCCCTTGGAGCGGAAATTATTACCCCGCTCTATGCCGCTAACCGCATCCAGGGTTGGATCTTCATTGGTCAGCGCGTAACCGGTATTCCATTCGACGTTACCGACCTTGAAGACCTTGCCGGCCTCGCCGACCACATCTCCACGACGCTTGAAAAAGCGCTTCAATACGAAGAAACCGCCCTCCAAAAAGCGCTCGCCGAAACCCTGCTCCACTCGATCCCGATCGGCATCATTGCCTGCGACGAAAACGCAACGATCCGCTGGTTCAACAGTACCGCACGAGAGGTCCTAAATACCCAAGAAGAACGCATCATCGGCCAACGGGTCGAAAGCCTCGGAAGCCATATTGCTGACTTGCTGCGCCGCGCCCTCGCCAACCAAAAAGAACACGCCGAAAAGGAATGGACGGATCCACGCACCAAACGCACCCTCTCTGCCGAAACCCGCAGCCTGATGGACGACGGATCCTGCGTTGGAGCCATGATGATGCTCCACGACACCACCGGTGCCAAGCTCCTTCAGGAAAAGGAAGACCAGCTCGAACGCGCCGCCTTCTGGACCGAGCTCGCCGCCAGCATGAGCCACGAAATCCGAAACCCGCTCGTCGCCATCAAAACCTTCTCACAGCTCCTCCCCGACCGCTTCGACGACCCTGACTTCCGTGCCGACTTCAGCGAACAGGTGGTTGCCGAAGTCGACAAGCTCGACCAGATCGTCGACAAGATCAACGGCTTTGCCGACCTGCCCCAGCCTGAATTCAAACCCATGGATATCCGTAAGCCCATCGAACGAGCCGTCACCCGCATCCAAGCCGAGCTCGATCATGACAACCTCAAGATCCACCTCTCGTCCGATGACTCTGCCCTCCAGATTAATGGCGATGACCTCTCTCTGGAGGAATGCATCTACCACCTTCTCAAGAATGCCGCCGAAAACCTCGATAACAAAAAAGGCTCGCGCATCAACCTCAGCGTCAAAAGCCGCGACCCACAAAACGGGCACGCCAAAGTTTTCCTCACGATCACCGACAACGGCTCCGGCATCGCTGAATCGGTCCACGACAAAATCTTCTCCCCCTTCAGCACCATCAAAGCCCGGGGGCTCGGCCTCGGCCTACCGATCGCCAAGCGCGCGGTGATCGACCACAACGGGCAACTGGATATAGAAACCAGTGCGGGAGGAACCTCCATCACCATCACCCTGCCCGCGCTCAGTGCATCCGATTAAAACAGTTCCAACACATCCTTGCCATCTGCTTTACCCGGAATAGAATACGGGAAAAGAAAAACGGAGAGGTTCGCCCATGAAACAACTTCTTGCTGCTGTCGATTTTTCAAAGACCACCAATGCCGTGCTCGAACAGGCGGCCAAACTCGCCACCGCACTCGATGCCAAACTGTGGATCGTACATGTCACCTCCGACGAAACCCAAGCCATGGCCTACGAATCCGCCCAGTTCACCGGCTATGCCCCCGAATTTATTAATCTGCCCGGCGATGTGAAACTCGCACGCGACCTCAGCGCCGAGGAATTTAAGCGGGAACATGCCCAGTTGCTTGAAATCTCCGCCAACCTGCGGGAACGCGGCATCGACGCTCAGTCCCTCTTGCTCAAGGGCGATGCCGCCAAACTTATTCTCGAAAAAGCCAAAGACCTCCAAGCCGAAATCATTCTTCTGGGTTCCCATGGCCATGGACTGCTACATAAAGCTCTGCTTGGAAGTGTTTCCGAGGCCGTTATGCACAAAGCACCCTGCAATGTAATGGTGGTTCCGACGCGGCCCGAATAACGCTTCCTCTCGCGAAACCCTGCAATCAATCACAGCACTCGCCAAAGCTTCGATTCCGCCGTTAATTAAGCGTTTGTTTTCTGTTCTTACCCAGCAGTACGTTTATATTTCCGTTTAGAAATCCAAGGTATTATATGCATGAAGAACTTGTAAAAATGAATGCGCGCTACCAACAGGAGAGTGAAATTCTCCAGAAGGTGCGCGATGAAGTCGGAAAGGTAATCATCGGGCAGGAAGATCTCATCGAAGCGTTGCTGCTCGCCTTGCTCTGCAACGGGCACGTGCTCATCGAAGGGATTCCCGGGCTGGCCAAAACCCTGGCGGTTACTACGCTTGCGCAAACCCTGCACGCCGAGTTCAACCGCATCCAGTTTACCCCCGATCTACTCCCCGGCGACCTCATCGGCACGATGATGTACAACCCGAAAACCAACGAGTTCACCCCGCACCAAGGGCCCATCTTCACCCATATAATTCTGGCCGACGAAATCAACCGCTCCCCCGCCAAAGTACAGAGTGCCCTGCTCGAAGCCATGCAGGAACATCAGGTGACCATCGGCGACCAAACCTACAAACTCGACGAACCCTTCCTCGTGCTCGCCACGCAGAACCCCGTTGAGCAGGAGGGTACCTACCACCTCCCCGAGGCGCAGGTTGACCGCTTTATGTTTAAGCTCGATGTCGTCTATCCCTCCAAAGACGAAGAGCACCGCATCCTCAAGCGCATGGGCAAAACCAAGGTCGACCTCTCCGTAAACGCCGTTATGGAGATCGCCGACATCAACCGCCTGCGCAGCATGGTTGATGAGGTCTTCATGGACGAAAAGATTGAGCACTACATTCTCAACCTCGTTCAAGCCACCCGCGACCCCGCCGCATTTGGCCTCAATTGTGCCGACTACATCCGCTACGGCGCCTCCCCGCGCGCAAGCATCTATCTTTCCATTGCATCGCGCGGACGTGCCATGCTCAATGGCCGCGGCTACGTCGTCCCGCAGGATGTTAAAGACGTGGCTCTCGACGTGCTCCGCCACCGCATCCTGCTCACCTACGAAGCCGCCGCCGAAGAGGTAAGCACGGAAGATCTTGTGAAGCAGATTTTGAAAACGGTGGAAGTGCCGTAGAATGATGAGTGAAACGTGAGTCGTGATATCTTCTGGTCACGCCTCAATCATCACGCCTCACGCCAATGCAAAAC
>JAUXGY010000294.1 GCA_030621805.1 Kiritimatiellales bacterium
AAGCCCCGATACCCTGAAATCCATCGAAGCCCTAGGCTTTGAAACCGCCACTCCGATCCAGGAAAAGGCCATCCCAATCCTGCTCGAAGGTGAGCGTGACTTTATCGGACTGGCCTCCACCGGAACCGGAAAGACCGCCGCATTTGGCCTTCCGTTGCTCGAACGAATCGATCCCGACCAACCCGTTCCGCAGGGCATCATCCTCTGCCCGACCCGTGAACTGTGCCTGCAGATTGCAGACGACCTGAAGAAATTTTCCCTGCACCGCAGAAACCTGAAGGTAACGGCGGTCTATGGCGGGTCGCCAATCGTGAACCAGATCCGCGACCTGAAACGTGGCACACAGATTATCGTCGCCACGCCCGGACGGTTGCTCGACCTTATCGACCGCCGTGCCGCCAAGCTTGATCAAGTGTCGATGGTCGTGCTCGACGAAGCCGATGAAATGCTCAACATGGGCTTCAAGGAAGAACTCGATAAGATTCTCGGAAAAATGCCGGAGCAGCGCGTGACCTGGCTCTTCTCCGCCACCATGGCCAGAGGTGTCGCGAGTATCGCACAAAACTACCAGACCGATCCGGTCGAGGTATCCGTTGGCGGGCGCAACGAAGCCGCCGCGAACATTGAGCACCTCTGTTTCATGGTGCACGAGAAAGATCGCTACCAAGCCCTCAAGCGCATCCTCGACTTCCTCCCCGAAATCTATGGCCTTGTCTTTTGCCGCACCCGTGCCGAAACCCAGCAAGTGGCCGAAAAGTTGATGCAGGACGGATATTCCGCCGAGGCACTCCACGGCGATCTTTCCCAAGCGCAGCGCGATGCCGTCATGCGCAAGTTCCGCCAGAAAAATATTACGATTCTGGTGGCGACCGACGTTGCCGCGCGCGGCCTCGACGTCGACGACATCACGCATGTCATCCAATACAAGCTATCCGACGAAACACAGGCTTATACCCACCGTAGCGGACGCACGGCGCGTGCGGGTAAATCCGGCGTCTCCATTTCGCTGATCAATATGCACGAGCGCCGCCGCATTAATGATCTTGAGCGCCGCAACAACATTAAAATCAGCCTCGAAAAGATTCCCGACGGCAAAGCCATTTGCGAGAACCAGCTCATTGCTTTGCTCAACAAGGTCATCGAATCCCCGGTCAACGAAAAGGAGATCGAAGACTATCTCCCCTTGGCCTACGAAGCACTCTGCCAGTTGGATAAGAAAGAGATCATCAAGCGCTTTGTCTCCGTCGAGTTTAACCACTTCCTCGAATACTACCGCCACGCCGGCGACATTAACGTCAAACCCAAATCCAACGATTCCCGCTCGCGGGATCGGGGGCCGCGTTCGGACAGCCGAAGTCGTGGTCCGCGTTCCGAGTCCTCCGACTCCAAACGTTTTTCCATCAACATGGGACGCGCCAATAAAATCAATGCCGGAGCCATTGTTCGCATCATCTGCGAAAACTGTAAAATCGCATCCAACCAAGTCGGTGAGATTTCCCTCGGCCACGATCAATCCTTTTTCGATATCAAGAAAGATTCCGCCACCGCCGTGCGAGAAGGGATGCAAAACGTCAAGCTCGATGGCCGTAAAGTCACCGTCCGCGCCGCCACGCCGCAGGGCGGCGGGCAAGGCGGACCGCGCCAGCGCAGTGGCCGCCAAGGCCGTCCCGGCGGGCACCGGAATTGAGGAATTTATGCCCCTTGAAGGACAATAATTTTGATATAGTATACTATATAAAAATCCCTGAATACGCCCAATTTAGGGGTAAAATATATAGTATACTATATATAATTAAGTTGGTTTCGACAGCATCCTGAAAGATGTAGCATCGTTTCACCGCGCAGCGGAAAACGATTCTTGCGAAAGAAAAGCGGCGTGACTTCCAAGGATCGGAATTGTAACGTGATTCCGATTTGGAGGATGGGTCATGGGCGAACGGTCATACAAGAAGAAGCATTATACGTGGAGCGACTACCAGCAATTGCCTGACGATGAGCGCTGGGAAATCATTGGGGGTGAAATCTTCGATATGTCGCCCGCACCCACCACGAGGCACCAGAGCATTGCCGGGGAGTTGTTTCGACAGATGGCGAACCATCTGCACGGGAAACCCTGCAAGCCCTTTATCGCTCCGACGGATCTGAAGCTTTCGGACGAGGATGTGGTGCAGCCGGATTTAATGGTAGTATGTAACAAGACGCAGATCACGGAATCGCATGTGGAAGGCGCACCGGCTCTCGTGGTGGAGATTTTTTCGCCCTCCACTCTGGGCCACGACCGCAAGCGCAAGATGGAGCTGTATGCCCGCGCCGGGGTGAAGGAAGTTTGGTTGGTTTCACCGCTTCCCCCGGGCATCGAGGTCTTTCTTTTGGATGGCGCGACCTACCGCTTCATGGGCATGTACCAGCTTACGGACGAATTTAAATCGCCGAGTTTTGGTGAACTGGAATTGGATATGAAGAACGTATTCGATTTTCCGCTGGATCCCGAAGACCCCGTCTATGTCGTCAAAGAGGGCGGCGTGGAATATCGGGTCAAGTATGGCGTCTAAGAATGAAGAAGCCGTTTATAATTCCGGGGAGGCTGAAGAGTTTTGGATATGCGTTCCGGGGAATCGGAACGATGCTGGGGTCGCAGCACAATGCGTGGATCCATGCGGTGGCGACGGGCGTTGTGATTGTGGCGGGTTTTGGAGTTGGGCTGGACAGGATGGAATGGTGCATGGTGTTCTTGGCAATTGTTTCAGTCTGGACGGCGGAGGCGTTGAATACAGCATTTGAATTCCTGTGCGATGTGGCCTCGCCGGAATACCATCCGCTTGTGGAGAAAGCCAAGGATGTCGCCGCCGGGGCCGTGCTGATCTGCGCGATCGGTGCGGCGGTAGTCGGTGGACTTGTTTTTATTCCAAAGGGTTTTTCGGGATAGGGTTTTAAAAGGAATACTAAATTATGAATACTACAGTGTTTAAAAACGTGAGTTGTTCTCTCTCTACGTTGCTTGCTAATATTGAGATGGGATCCATCGGCTTACCGGATATCCAGCGACCTTTCGTGTGGAAGAATGCCAAAGTACGCGATTTATTTGACTCCATGTTTCGGGGCTATCCTGTTGGTTATTTTTTGTTCTGGGAGAATCAAGTGGGGGAACCTATTGGAACGGATAATAAACAAAAGGTACCGAATCTATTGATTGTCGATGGACAACAACGATTGACTTCGCTTTATGCGGTTCTCAAGGGTATCCCGGTGGTTCGAGAGAACTACGAGGTCGAGTTGATTGAGATTGCTTTC
>JAUXGY010000088.1 GCA_030621805.1 Kiritimatiellales bacterium
GCTCCTGTTGCTCGGTGCGGTCTACTACCTCCTCGATGACGCGGGTAAAAACCAATGGATCGGCGGGGCCTTTTTGTTGCTGGCTTTGTTGCACGTGGTGCTGGCGCAGTTTGCCTATAAACGGCTCACCCGTTTCAATGGCGAGATCCTCTCTTTTCTCGCGGGCGGGCTGGTCTTTGCGACGCTCGCACTTCCGGCGCAACTCGACGGCGAATGGGTTTCGCTCGGTTGGGCGATCGAAGGTGCGGTGCTGGCCTGGTTTGCCAGCCGGGTACAGTCGCGTATGTTGCAGGCGGGGGCTTTTGCACTTGGGCTGATCGGCATTATGAAGGGCCTATTTTTCGATGTCACGCTTTACGCTTCCACGCCCAACCTCTTCCTGAATGCACGCTTTCTCGTTGGGTTGCTGTCCGCGTTCCTGCTGGGTTGGCAAGGGCACATGGCCAGCCGTTATCCAGAGGAAGAAACCACCCAGGACTGGCAAGATGCCATCTGGTGGACCGGCGTGATTGGGCTGCTTCTGGTTTTCTTCGCCGATGCATTCTGGTCGTTGGGGCCGGACGATGCCTACTGCTGGCTGGTCACGTCGCTCATGCTCCTGGCCACGGGATCGGTGGTGGTGCTGTTTGCGCCGCCTAAATCGACGGTGACGATTCTCGGAAGTATCCTATTACTGCTCGTTCCCGCCAAGATTTTGCTCATTGATTCCCTGTTTGGTTTTGGCCCGGGCGGGGCCTTCGGCCATGTCGTGATCTGGGTGCAACTCGCGGTGGTGGGAATTTTAATTCTGTTGCTCCAGCCGCGCCTCCTGGCATCGGGGTCCGATTTCGTGATGCCCGCACCCCTTCTTGCGCGCGTGCTGAACCTCATGTCGATTGCAACGGGCATTGGCGTTGTATCCTTCGAAATTCTCCGCAAGCCCGCCGACTGGGCCAATATGGCCGTCACGATTCTCTGGGCCGTCTGCGCGCTGTCCTTGATCTTGTTCGGGATGAAACGCCGCAATGCGGCGCACCGCTATTTCGGCCTCGTCCTTTTTGGTCTCGCCACGCTCAAAGTACTGTTGGTGGACTCGTCCGAACTCAGTGGCCTCGAACGCATCGCCGCCTTCATGGGAACCGGGATCCTCCTGCTTTCCCTCTCCTTTGCCTACCAGAAAGCCTCCGCCTATTTTCAACCCCAGGAGGATGAACCATGAAACGGGCATGCATAATTTCGTTGGCTTTGTTCTCTTTGCTGATCGCACACGCTGGAGAGAAAAACCTAAAGCCGCGCTTTGAGCAGATGCGGGAGATCGAGGGCTCGTTTATCGTGGGCGACCGTGGGCGGATTGTGGTGCCGGGCAATGTGTTTGGCCAGTCGCGCAACTGTCCGGCCGACCTACGCATCCTGGCCGACGACGGAACGCAGTGGCCGTTCTTCTTGTATCGTCCGAAAGCGACATCCAAGCAAGGAACCCTAAATCCAGAAGTTCTTAATTGTGCTTTTGTCTCTGGGCGGGAGTCCTATCTTCGGTTCGACCTCGTGGTCCCGAAAAAGGGCGGAGAAACCCCGATCCATAATCAGGTGGAACTGATCACTTCCGGTCACGATTTTGTGCGGCGGGTGGAGGTTTTCGACGAAGAGGGAAACGCGTTGATGGCGGTGGGCCACTTGATCGACTTTTCCGGCCAACGCGGCGCACGTAATACGATCGTTCGTTATCCTGCTTCGGATGCCAGCCGCCTGCATGTTCGAATCTATTCCAACGCGCAGAATGCTGGCGAAACGGTGGCTCTCGCTTCCGCAAAACTGCACTACCGTAATCTGGTTGAAGCGGAACGTGAACGAGTTATTGCATCGGAAATTCCTGTGCCACAGGGAGAACAGGTGCCTACCGCACAGACTCGTATGTTCGATCTCGGCGATCCTAACCGTCCGCTGGAATTCATGGTGTTTGATGTTCAGACCCCCTCTTTTGCTCGCTCTGTTTCTGTCTACGGAAGAAATGAAGACTATGACTCGTGGGCGTGGGTGGGAGGCGGTGAAATTCATGCTCTGCAAGATGATGAGCAAATGGAGATTAAGCTCCATGCCACGCATCGGTTTATTAAGCTCCATGTTTTCCACCACGATGATCGGCCGCTTTCCATCCAATCAATTCGCCTCGAAGCGATCCCTCGCTATCTTGTTTTCGAGGCGGCTTCGGCCGGGAAGGCCGGGCTCTACTACCGTGCATGGGATTTCAGGTCGCCCCGTTACGACCTGAAAGGGCGCATCGAAACCAAGGCCATTGCCTCGCTTCCGGAGTTTCAGCTTCAGGAGGCCGCGCCGAACGCCGCCGCCAAATCTGAGCCTTGGCGGAAATATTCCAAGCTGCTTGGCGGCTTGGCCGTCGCCGTTGTTAGCCTGTTGGTGATCGGCATCATCGTCAGCATGCTCAAGCAACAGAAAGCCGGGAACTAAAATCTTATGAATGAGCAACCCAATAACCCGCTACATGGGATCACGCTGGAAAAACTACTGATTAAACTCGTCGACCACTATGGCTGGGACGAGCTGGGCCGCGAGATCGATATTCGCTGTTTCAACTGGGAGCCGAGTGTTAAATCCAGCTTAAAATTTCTACGTAAAACCCCGTGGGCTCGCGATCAGGTCGAGGCTCTATACCTGTGCACGAACTTTACGGAATAAGACGCCCGCCATGGATTGAGTTCTGGGGCCTGAAAGCTTATTTTTTCCTCTTTTGATTGCGGTTTTACGGAAATTTCCGTAAATCGGTACGTCTATACCTCTTAGCAGGCACGGGAGACCCATGGCGGATATTCTTAAAATTTCAGATGCGACGGCGCTGGCGCTACACTCGATGGTGCATTTAGCGCGGGATCCGGAGGTGAAGTCGACCACCGCCGAGATTGCGGCCTTCTTCGAGGCATCGAAGCATCACCTGGCCAAGGTGCACCAGCGCTTGACCAAGGCGGGATTGATTTATTCGAACCGCGGGCCGGCGGGCGGCGTGGGGCTGGCAAAGGATCCCGCGAAAATAACCCTGCTCGATATCTATGAGGTGATGGAAGGGCCTATGATGTGTCATGCCTGTCTTTTTGGCAAAGACGTGTGTCCGCGCGCGGACTGTGTTTTAGGAGAGTTGCTGCCGGGGTTGGCCCGGCAGGTGAAGGACTATTTTGAAAAAACCACGCTGGCGCAGCTGGCGAAAGAATCGAACTGGGGAGAGAAGAATAAATGAATATTACATTGAAGGATGGAATCGACTGGGTGGGCTATATCGACTGGACGGTACGCGATTTTCATGGCTACAAGACCGAGAGCGGTTCCACCTATAACGCGTACCTCATCCGGGATGAAAAAACAGCTTTGATTGATGCGGTAAAGGCACCCTTCGTCGAAAAATATCTCGACCATGTCCGAGCACTGACGGACCTCGAAAGCATCGACTACATCGTTTGCAACCATGCTGAACCTGATCATTCAGGCGGGCTTCCCGTTGCCATGAAGGCTTGTTCAAATGCGGTTTTGGTCTGCAATGCCAAATGCAAGGGGGCGCTTGAAAAGCATTATGACACTGCGGATTGGAAGTGGCAGGTCGTCGAAGACGGCGAGACGATTTCACTGGGGAAGCGTACGCTTTCGTTCATCAATACACCAATGGTGCACTGGCCGGAGTCAATGTTTACCTATGTTCCGGAAGATAAACTGCTCTTTTCGATGGATGCTTTCGGCCAGCACTATGCCTCCGCCTTCCGCTTTGACGATGAGGAACCGCTCGACGTTATCCTGCAGGAGGCTAAAGCGTACTACGCCAACATTGTGATGCTCTATGGCCGACCGATCGCTCAGACCATGGAACGTGCGGCGGAATTGGAGATTGAAATGATCGCCCCGAGCCATGGGGTGATCTGGCGCAGCCATATTAAAGAGGTTTTTGCGGCCTATCAAAAATATGTGGTGTGCAAGCCGCGCCCCAAAGTGATCGTCCTCTATGCCACCATGTGGAAGGCCACCGAGCAGATGGCCGATGCCATTCTTGAAGGGGCGCAGGAGTGCAACGTCGAGGCCCATCTCTATAATGTCGACTCTACCCACATGACTCGTATTGCAACCGAAGTGTTAGACTGTGCCGCCATAGCCGTTGGCTCGCCCACGCTCAACAATTCCATTATGCCCGCCATGGCCGGGGTGCTATGCTACCTCTCTGGATTGCGTCCAACCCAGAAGCAGGGATTTGCCTTTGGTTCCTACGGGTGGAGCAAGCGCGGCGGACCCACGGAGATTGGCCAGGCCATGGAAGCGATGAAGATCGAAATGGTACGCGAGCCGATCCGCGCGCAGTATGCCCCAACGCCCGAGATTCTCGAAGAGTGCCGCGAGGCTGGCCGCGCCATGGGCCAATATGCCGAGCAGTTTCCCGCCGAATAAATTTGAGGGAAAATCGGCTTGCGGCTAAAGCGAAAGCGGGGAATGATTCTCCGGTTTTTAAACTAAGGAGTAATAACCATGAAGAAATATATTTGCGACGTATGCGGCTGGATCTATGACCCGGAAGTTGGCGACCCAGACAGCGGCCTCGCCCCGGGCACAAAGTTTGAAGATATTCCCGACGATTGGGAATGCCCAGAGTGCGGGGTTGGGAAGGAAGACTTTTCCGTCCTCGAAGGCTAATCCCCCGCCGAAAGTTAACCTGCCCCGCAGAGCCCTGCCGGGCAGTTTTTTTATTTCCCGCCGAAGAGGAAGCTTCCTTATGAAAAATGACGTCCCCCAAAATTTGCGGAAGTTTCGCACGTTGATGGCTGAAAAGCAGTTTGACGCCTACATTGTTCCGGCCGCCGACCCGCATCAAAGCGAATATGTGCACGAACATTGGAAGTGCCGAGAGTGGATCAGCGGTTTCACGGGTTCGGCCGGGAGTGTTGCCATTTTTGCCAACTCGGCAGGGCTGTGGACCGACGGGCGCTATTTCATTCAGGCCGAACAACAGCTTGAAGGCACGGGGATCGACCTCTTTAAAATGCGTATTCCTGATGTGCCGACATTGATCGACCAGACTTTCGAAAAGGTACGGGAGGGTGGTGTGGTTGCGGTCGACGGCCGCTTGCTGACGGCACGCGAAGCCAAGGAGTGGAAGAAGAAACTGGATAAAAAATCGATTCAGCTCGTGGTTGATTGTGATCTGATTTCCGAGCTTTGGACGGCTCGCCCCCCGGTTTCGAAAGCCCCCATTCGCTTGCACAACATTGAATACACCGGGGACTCCACTCGGGAAAAGCTGACGGAAATCCGCAAGGCGATGGTCGAAAAGAATGCGGACCACTATCTGGTCGCCTTCCTCTACGATATGGCCTGGTTGTTTAATATTCGCGGTAGAGACAATCCCCGTTGCCCCGTCGTGACGGCCTTCGCACTACTCTCTGCCGACCAAGCGTGCTTGTATGTGGACGAAGAGAAAGTGTCGGAAGCCGTGCGTTCTGAGCTTGCTGAAAGCGGGGTTTCCATTGCACCCTATTCCTCCATTTCGGATGCCCTTAAAGCGTTGCCGACCGATCAGTCCATCTATCTCGACGACCGCCGGGTCAATGCATACCTTCGGCAATGTATTCCCTCCGAGTGCACGGTACTTGAAGGAATTGATCTGACCGATCTGCCCAAGGCACGCAAAAACAGCGTGCAGCTTGAAAATTGGGCCAAGGTCCAAGAGTACGATGGCGTGGCCATGGTTCGTTTCTGGAAATGGCTCGAAGAACAGCTGCCCCAGGGCGGCTTGACCGAATGCTCGGTGGCCGACCAGCTCGAAGGCTTCCGCAGAAGCAACCCCGAGTGTGTTGACCTCAGCTTCGACTCTATCTCCGCTTATGGCGCCAATGCCGCGATGATGCACTACAGCCCACAGCCCGAAACCTGCGCCACTCTCCAGCCCAACGGATTCTATCTCATCGATTCCGGCGGGCAATATCTCGGCGGTACCACCGACATTACCCGCACCATCGCCCTCGGGGAACTGACCGACGAACAGCGGATTGACTACACCCTCGTCCTCAAAGGCGTCATCGGCCTCTCCGCCGCGCGTTTCCTCAAAGGGGTAACAGGCTCCGGCCTCGATGTTCTCGCCCGCCAGCCGCAATGGGATCACGGCATGGATTATAAATGCGGAACCGGCCACGGCGTGGGCTACTACCTCAACGTCCACGAAGGCCCGCAAAACTTTAGCCAAAGCAAGGAACGCACCACGCCACTTGAACCCGGCATGGTCATCACCATCGAGCCCGGCATCTACAAAGAGGGTCGCCACGGCATCCGGATCGAAAACATGGTCGTCGTCGAATCTGATATTGAAACCGAAGACGGCACCTTCTACCACCTCGACTCCATGACGCTCTGCCCCATCGACACCGCCCCCCTCCAGACCGACCACACGACCGCCGCCGAGATCGACTGGCTCAACGCCTACCACCAAACTGTCCGCGAACGCCTCACCCCGCACCTCGACGACGCCGAGACCGCCTGGCTCGAAACCAAGACTCGGCCCCTCGCCTAGTTTGCTATGAAAAACCAACTTCCGCCTTCATGAAGACTATGCAATCCTGAAGTTAGTGCGTTAGTTGAAGATCATCGCCGGGGAAGACTCCCGACGGGATGATATTGCAATCGTAATTGGGCCGCATCAGCCCTCATAAATTATAGGTAATGGTCTAAAAACAAGGATAGAATAGAATGAACTTCAGCAAGAAATTGGCCGTTATTATTGTTTCAATTTTTGTTTTCTCCCAACATCAAGCCATCGCTCAGGAAGCTAATGATAAAATAGTGATGCCTACAAACGCTCACTATTACTGGCATCAGCAAGAGCAAATTATGTTCGTCTGTCTTGACCCCTGTACCTGGCAAGGTCGGGAGTATGACAATCACAGCACAGAACTGAGTGACATCATATTACCCAAGCTGGATACAGACCAGTGGTGTCAGGCCGCTCTGTCGTGGGGCGCCAAAACCATGCTGTTCGTGGCAAAGCATACGGGCGGGTTTTGCTGGTGGCAGACTGAGACGACGGACTATTCGGTCAAAAATGTGGCCTGGAAAAACGGCAAGGGTGATCTGCTGGAAGATCTCGCCCGATCCT
>JAUXGY010000039.1 GCA_030621805.1 Kiritimatiellales bacterium
GACCGCGAGGGTCTGCACGTTTTCGTCGCCTTGGATCCAGTAGCGGTTCTCGATGCCGGTACGCTTGCGAATGGCGTCGGAATCCCACTCGCCATGGCCTTGCAGCAGCTCGTCGTTGGTGAGGTGGCGCGAGCCGAATACGGTGGAGATGTTGGAAATATAAACAGGCTTTGCAACCGCAATGCGGCTTGAAGTCGGGGCGACATGCATGTCGCCCGTACTGCGGCGCTTCTCCATGATGGGCGTGCCGGGGTCTTCCTTGGTGAGCGGCTTGAGCTGCGCCGCTTCGTCGGACGCAATCTTGAGCATCGGGGTGCCGACCGTCAGCACGTCGCCCTCTTCAACCATTACCTCGGCAATGGTTCCGCCAACGGGCGCGGAGATATCCATTGCGGCCTTATCGGCCTCGACCGATGCAATCAGGTCGCCCTCGGCAATCGCCGTGCCCTCGGCAACGAGCAGACTGGTAACGGTGATGGTTTCGTCGGATGGACTGGAGCCGATGGCCTTGACGGTAACGGTTCCGGCCTCCTCCTCGACGGGCTTTTCCCAGTGGATATCGACTTCGAGCATTTCGCAGCACTTTTCGAGGGTGCGCTTGTAGGAGGGCAGCACCTCGATCTGGCAGGAAAAGTCGTACGGGATGTAGGTGTCGGGCCGCGTGACGCGTGCGACCTGAACGGTGCTGTCTACCTTCTCGGCGATAGTTGCAACAATCTCGCCGCCCATGCCGGCAGTCTGGTTGTCTTCGTGGACGACGACGAGCTTGCCGGTCTTCCTGGCGGAGGCCAATACGGCTTCCTCGTCCCACGGGAAGATGGTGCGCAGGTCGATGATCTCGGCATTGATGCCGATTTCGAAAAGGGCTTCGGCGGTGCGCTCGCAGACCGGCATGGAGCCGCCCCAGCTGACGAGGGTGATGTCCTGCCCGGCCCGCGCGATGCGTGCCTTGCCGATCGGGACATACTGCTTTTCAACGTCGGCTGAAGTGGTGTTGGAGCGGTCGTTGATCAGGCTCTTCGGGAAAAGGAAGACCGACGGGCGGCCGGATTCAAAAATGGCATTGAGCAGGCCGGCGGCATCGGCGGCGGTCGACGGCATGAATACATCGACGCCCGGCACGTGCGCGCAGAGGGCTTCCATCGTCTGGGCGTGGTAGGGGCCGAGGCCGGGGCGGTAGGCCCCGGAGATGGCCATGATGAGCATGGGCGATTCCCACTGGCCGTTGGTTCGCCAGTGCATGGCCCCGATCTCGGAAAGAATCAGGTTGTAGGCCACGGGCATGAAGTCGGAAAACTGCATGAAAGCGATGGGGTGGTCGCCGGCGAGTGCTTGTCCGGTGGAGACCCCGAGAATGGTGGATTCGGCGAGTGCGGCGTTGTTGACCTGCTCGGGGAAGGTTTTTGAAAGGCCGCGTGTGAGGCCAAAGACATCGCCTTTGGGGTCTTCGATATCTTGACCGAGCAGGGTGGTTTTTGGTTCCTTTGAAAGGCGAGTCTTGAGGGTTTCACGCATGGCTTCGAGCATGCTGAGTTCGCGGTTGTCTTCGGTTCCGGTATATTCTGCGCGGGGTTCGGGCAGGGGCTTTTTGGCATCGAAGATGGGTTTGGGGGCGGTGCCTTTGCGGGCGATGTGGAAGGCGGAATCGATCTGTTCTTTTACTTCGTTTTCGATGGCCTTGAGCTGTTCCTCGGCGATGCCGGATTCGAGCAGCTGGGCACGTAAGTTGGCGCAGGGGTCGGCGTTATCCATGGCGTGTTGGAGGTCGGCTTCGGTGCGGTAGGTGGATTGGTCGTCGGCGTTGGTGTGGCTTTCGAGCCGCTCTACGTTGAAGACGACAATTTGCGGACCGCGGGTTTCGCGTAGGCTGGAAACGACTTCTTCGAATTTTTCAAAGGTTGGGACGGCGTCGGAGCCGTCGACGCGGTGAATGGGCAGGCCGAGGAAGGTGTCGGCCTCGCGGTCGGGCAGGGAGTAAAAGGTATTGCCTTTGGTGAGGGTGGAGAGGGCGAAGCGGTTGTCTTCGATGAGGAAGAGCACCGGAAGCTTGGAGCGGACGGCTTCGGCAACGGCCTCGAAGAAGTCGCCCTGCTGGGTGGCCCCGTCGCCGACGGAGACGAGCACGAAGGGGTTGCCTTCGTCGGTCTTGATGGAGGAGGCAACGCCTACGGCCTGGAGCGCATTGCTGCCGACGAGGGTGGGGGTGCTCATGATGTTCAGTGAGCGGTCGCAGGAAAAGCCGGGCATGCGTCGTCCGGCGGAGTTGGACTCGGCTTTGCCGAAGAGGCCATGGAAGGCGGTTTCGTAGGACACCCCGCGGGCATAGGCGAGGGCGCGATCGCGATAGTGCAGGTGCAACCAGTCGGCGTCGATGAGGTGCGGTGCCAGTGTGGCGGAGGCTTCGTGGCCGGAGGAGGGGATGTAGAAAAAAACTTCCCCGCGTTGTGCGGCGGCCGATTGGACGCGGTCGGTATAGCGCGAGGCCACCATGGGGCGGTAGATTTCAAGGAGTTTTTCAGCAGTCGTTGTATTCATGAATTTTCCAGCCTTTTTATTGCAGTAAATAGTAGGGCGATGACGGGATCAGGTCTATGCGGAAATTGTAGAATCTCTATCTTTTGACATTGGCTCTTTTGGCCGTTATGGTTTGCACACTGTACGGGATTGTATTTGATATGAAAAAGGGAAGTGTAGATCTAATTTGCGATGTCGCCGAACTGATTTCGGTGTTCGACGCAGAAAAAAAAGACCAGGACATTCTGCAGAGCGTGGTGTCGACGGTGGCTTGGCACATGCGGGCCGCGGTTTGCTCGATTTATATCTACGAGGAGGAACGCCGAGAGCTCGTTCTGCGGGCGACGCAGGGGCTCCGCCCAGAAGCCGTTGGTACGGTGAGGCTGGCACTGGGCGAGGGGATAACGGGACGTGCGGTGCAGGAGCTCCGACCGATCTGCGTGGGAAAGGCCTCCCAGAGCGCATTAAATTGTCCTTTCCCGGGCATTGAAGAGGAGAAGTACGAGGCGTTCCTTGCGGTTCCGATTTTACGGGGACTTCGGCGGATCGGAGCCTTGGTGGTTCAGGATGGGGTGGCCAATTATTTCGGGGCGAATGACACCAAGGCACTGCGGGCTATTGCGGCGCAGTTGGCGTCGGTGATTGAAACCGTGCGGATGCTGGACGAAGTTCACGGGGAGACCGAGGGGTCGTCCAGAGTGCTGGCACCTAAAAAAAGTGTTCATGAAGGGATTCTTCGCGGGCGTTCGGCCAGCGCCGGAACGGCACGCGGGCGGGCGCTAACGTTGGGGTCGAGCCAGTCTGACCGTTGCCTCTTACCCGATGCGGCCGGCACTCCGCATACGCTTGAAGATTTCGAGAAGGCCGTGGAAAGAACGGTCACGCAGATCAACCAGCTACAACGGCAGACCGGCGAAGAGCTGGCCGATGTGGCCGTACTGATCTTTAGTGCGCACTTGCTGATTCTGGAGGACGAACAGTTTTCCGGCCGTATTATTAAGCGGATCGAGGATGGCACCCCGGCGGTGAAGGCGATCTCCGTGGTGGTGAACGAATACGCCGAGGTCTTTGCCAGTAGCAAGATGCCGCTCGTCCGTGAGAAGATCCTCGATATAAAGGATTTGGGAAACCGGCTTTTACGCAATTTGCTGAACGAAGAGGCGGATGAGTGCGACTACAAGGGACAGATTATTATTGCCCATGAGTTGCTGCCCTCCGATATCCTGAAGCTCTCCGCCGAAAATGTGGAAGGCTTTATTGTCAGTAGCGGGGTGACCTCGCATAACGCAATTATCTGTCGGTCGTTGCGCATCCCGATGATGGCGGTTGCTCGCGAGGTGGCCGACGGGATTCCGGAAGGGGAAGAGTTGCTGGTCGATGCCACGCAGGGGATTATCTATCTGCAACCCGGCGAGGAGGTCTATGCAAAATACCGGAAATTGGATGCCACCTGGGAGGCCCTGCACAAGGCCTCCGACGTCAAACCCGAAACGCGGACCCAATGCGGCGAACGGGTGCAGATTTTCGCCAATATCAATCTGCTCAGCGACCTTGAACCCGCCCGGAGGTTCAAGGCGGAAGGCGTTGGGCTCTACCGCTCTGAATTTCCCTTCATCGTGCGCAACGACTTCCCCGGAGAGGAAGAGCAGTATGATATCTACAAAAAACTCGTCAATCAGGTGGCCGGCAAATCCGTCACGTTCCGAACCCTCGATATCGGGGGCGATAAAATGCTCTCATACTACTCGAACGTACACGAAGCCAACCCGTTTCTCGGCATGCGCGCCATCCGGTTTTCATTGCAAAACAAGGAGATCTTCTGTCACCAACTTCGCGCTTTCCTGCGCGCCGGAGCCGAGGGTAATACGCGGATCATGTTCCCGCTCATCTCTTCGGTGGATGACTTTGAGGCGGCTCGGGATATTGTCCATGAGTGCATGGATCAGCTGGAGAAAGAAGGAATTCCCTTCTGTCGTGATACCCAGCTGGGGGTCATGATGGAATTGCCTTCGGCGGTCGAGGTGGCGGAGGAGCTCGCGCAGGAAGCGGACTTTCTTTCGATCGGCTCCAACGACCTGATCCAATACATGCTGGCCGTTGACCGTACCAACGAACAGGTATCCAAGCTCTATTTGGCACACCACCCAGCCATCCTGCGCTCGATGAACCGGATTGTCTCCGCCGCTCGAACCTTTGGGAAGGATGTTTCGATCTGCGGCGACCTCTCTGCCGATCCGCACATGCTGAAGTTCCTGCTCGGCATTGGGCTGCGCAAATTCAGTATCGACATCATCAATGCGCCCGCCATCCAGCGATCCGTGCAGGAAACCACCTTGGCACAAACCCAGAAAATTGCGGAAACCATGCTCGGTTTCGGCCGCATCAGCGAGGTGGAAGCCTTTCTGGAAACCCTCGGTTAGTCCGCCATTCGGCCCTGTATTATATAGATACAATATTGTCTTATTGTATAACAACAGGACGAATATGTATCATATAACAAGCAGTCTTATTTTCTGAAATCTCATTACTCCTTATTTACCAACTGAATAAGACACGACCCTTCCGTTGGCATACCTTCTGCGATTAGCCCTCCATTCCCGTTCGAGATTTCGAAAGTTTGCTGGGTTAACCAAAAAGGAGGATGCAGATGCATCATAGTAGAAAGAAAATACAAACGCTCTTCTTCGCGTTGTGTGCCTTCGCACTACCCGCGGCGGTCTTCGCAGAAGAAGCCGCTCCGGAGATCACTGCGGCGGACGTCATGTTCACCGTCAACAATACCTGGATGATGGTTTCTATTTTCCTCGTGTTTATCATGCATCTGGGTTTTGCCATGGTGGAAACGGGACTGACGCGCGCCAAGAATACGGTGAATATCCTGTTCAAAAATACGGCGATCGTGGCGATTGGTCTGCTGACCTACACGCTGATCGGTTTTAACTTGATGTATCCAACGGATTGGTCGGTTGCCGGAATTATCGCCAAAGTTACATTCGGTGTCATCTGCCCGGAAGGCGGACTGACCGCTGCATACAACCCCGGCTATACCTACTGGACCGACTTTCTGTTCCAAGGCATGTTTGCGGCCACGGCGGCCACGATTGTTTCGGGTGCCGTTGCCGAGCGCGTTAAGCTTGGGCCGTTTTTGGTGTTCTGCACACTTTACGTAGCTCTGGTCTATCCCTTCGTCGGCTCATGGGTTTGGGGCGGCGGCTGGTTGGCAGAAAAAGGCTTCCACGACTTTGCGGGCTCCACATTAGTTCACTCCGTCGGTGGCTGGGGTGCTCTCGCAGGTATCATCGTGATCGGACCGCGGATTGGGAAATATGTTAACGGGCAGATTAAAGGCATCATGGGTCACAACATGCCGCTGCTGACCATCGGCGCATTCCTGCTCTGGTTGGGCTGGTTCGGTTTCAACGGCGGCTCCGTACTCTCTGCCGATCCAGGCATGGTTTCCTATGTGCTTGTGACCACTTGTTTGGCTGCTGCGGCCGGCATCATCGGTTCCATGACGGCCTCCTGGACGATCCAGAAAAAGCCTGACTTAACCATGGTGCTCAACGGCTGCTTGGCCGGTCTCGTGGGTATAACTGCGGGTGCGGATGTGGTTTCCGTTAAAGCGGCCGTCATCATTGGTTTGGTCTGCGGCGGGGTTGCGGTGGTTTCCGTCATGGCCTTCGACCGGATGAAACTTGACGACCCGGTGGGTGCGACGACCGTTCACTTGGTTTGTGGTATTCTAGGAACGCTGTTCGTGGGTGTTTTCAGCGCGGAATTCAGCGTTATGACCCAGCTCATCGGAGTTCTGGCCTATGGCGCCGTCTGCTTCCCCGCCGCCCTGTTACTCTTCATTATCCTGAAGAAAACCGTCGGTATTCGTGTGAGTAAAGAAGAGGAACTCAAAGGGCTCGACCTTGGCGAACACGGCCAAGAGGCTTATCATGGATTCCAGTTCTTCACGAACGTCTAACTTGAAAGGAGATCAAATCATGAAACTTATTATTGCATACATACAGCCCGAAGCCCTCAACGAGGTGAAGCAGTCGCTTTACGAAGCCGGGGTCTATAAAATGTCCATCACCAACGCCATGGGGTGCGGCCAGCAGAAGGGCTATCACGAATCCTACCGCGGTGCCGACATCGAAGTGAACCTGCTTAAAAAAGTTCGGCTGGAAGTTGCCATCAACGATGAATTCGTTGAATCCACCACCGACGCAATCATCAAAGGCGCGCGTACCGGTAACATTGGCGACGGAAAAATCTTCGTTCTCGACCTGCCGGAATGCATCCGCATCCGTACCGGTGAAAAGGGAGCTGATGCCGTTGGCTAATGGAGAAGTTCTTTCTCCGCAGAGCGTCCTGCCCATCTTAGATGGGTAGGGCGTTCTTTTTTCTACTGTAAATTTTCGAGGGTTCCTGCTATAGAATTAGCCTATTCCAAGTTAAACCAACGAGGATCGAGGATGACCATTCAAACGATGAAGCTCAGTACCCATTTAAAAGCCGTTCTGTTGGCTGCCGTCCTATGCGGCGGAGCGGAGGCGGCCATTGAAAATTTTAGCTTTGCGGATACGCGCGGGGCGAGCCTTGGCGGTGCTGTTTCCGCATCCGTCGATGACGCAGCGGCCGGCTTGATCAACCCCGCCGCCCTCGGTTTCATGGCTCGGCAAACGGCTGGCGATCTCGATAACAATGGCCTTGGCGAACAAAAATTTGGCTGGAACATAGTCGATATCGGAGCCAGTGCTTCACTGACCGGCGACCTCGGCGACTATCTCGAAATTCTGGGAAATATCGATTTTGATAACTTCGATGCCGCTCAACTCAAGCAACCCGGAAACGTTTCCAGCCTAATCTCTTTGGCCGGGGTGCTTGGAGCGGTCGGCGATAAAGACACGATCCTCGTCAACGCAAATGCGGGTACCGCGGTGCAGGTTGGAAACTTTGCCATTGGCGTGCGTACCTTTGGCCAAGTCGGCGGCTGGCTCAACGATGTTGACCTCGCGCGGCTCGGGCTTAGCTATGCTATTTCCGAACTCACCACTGATCTGCGCGATGCTTTCATTTCGGAGAGTTTTGTTCCGGGCAGTTATGTTCTAAAATCGTTGACGGGAGACCAACAGCAGAAACTCCGGGATGCCTTTACCTCTGCTGGTGACCTACTTGATGAAGACGTTATTAAATATCTCGATTCCAAGGTGACGGAGCTCATTGAGGATGGAAAGATTGGTTCCGGCCAGATTCAAGGGGCGGTGGATACGCTCGCATCCATCATTGAAAATTCAGATGGCGTAGGGGATCTGCTATTGGATAACCAGACCTCGATTGTTGGGCGCGGATTCGGAGCCGTCGAGGTGCCGATGAGCTATGGATATGCCATCGACGATAATCTTTCGCTGGGGATGACGGCCAAGGCCATGTTCGGGCGGGTCTTTGGAACTCAGGTGTGGGCCTTCAACGATAGTAATACCGACATTGTTCAGGACACGCTGGATTCCTCCAACGACAGTTTCGCGTTGGGGTTTGACCTTGCCGCGATGTACCGGATTCCAAAATGGCAGTTTGCACTCATTGGACACAACCTGAACAAGCCGCGTTTCGATGGCTATAACCAGACCGTTATGTTGAACGGGGTGCCAACGGAGGTTCATGTGCCGGACGTGGTGCTCGACCCGCAGGTTACGATCGGTGCAGCGTGGTATCCTGTCAAGCGGTTCATGCTGGCGGCGGATTATGAATTGCTCGAAACGGGAACCATCCTCAACAACTACGATGAGCAACGTCTCTCCTTTGGAACCGAGCTGGATCTAACCCTGCTTGCTCTGCGACTGGGCACCTATAAAAACATGGCGGAATCGGATTATGGCTGGGTGCTCACCGGCGGCGTTGGGTTCAACCTTTGGGCACTATCCGTTGATATTGGTGCCGCCATATCCATTGATGACACCGTCGTATATGATGGCACGGAATATCCGCGCACGGCGCGGCTTCATGCGGGAATCGGTCTGGATTTCTAAACCGTGTCACCCCGTTTTTCTGCCAGATGCCACATCGCTTGAACCGAAGGCTGTTTCAGGTTTCGTTTGCTTGAACAAAGCCCCACCACATACGGCTTTAGCAGGGGAGCATTTTCCACCACGCGCACGTCGTCGCGAAAGGGGCTGCGCTCCAGCGCAAGTTGCGGAACAATACCCACGCCTGCTCCCAGCCGCACCATGGCAATCAGGGCTTCATTTCCCGAAACCTCGGAGGAAATACGGGGAAGAATTCCATGTTCCTTAAGCCACCTATCCAGGCGCCGACGAGCCACGCCGGATTGCGGAACGACCAGCGGGGTCTGTGAAAAATCGATCCGATCGAGCGGGTGCGGTGCAATGAAAATCAGCGGAGTTTCTGCCAACGGCAGGAACTCCAATTGCGTTTGTTTTCGATCCGGCAGGGCGGCAATGGCAAGGTCGATCTCGCCGCTTAACATCTGCTCGACGGCCTTTTCGGCATCGCCTGTACGGAGTTCGATCTGCACTTCGGGGTGGGCGGAACGGTAGGTTTCCAGCAGGTCGGGCAACAGACTGTATACGGCGGAAATAGAGGCATAGAGAGAAAGAGTTCCAGATACCTGAGCCTTTTGCGAAGGCAGCGATTTCTGGAAATTTTTCCACTCCAGCACCGCATTGCGGGCGTAGCCTAACAGGTGCGTTCCGGCGGCGGTCAGGGCGACATTACGGTTGTCGCGCAGGAAAAGAGGCATATCCATCTCTTCTTCCAATCGCTGGATGGTGCGGGTCAAAGCCGACGGGCTCAGGTTGCAGGCCCGACTCGCCTGCCCGAAGTGCAACAACTCCGCCGTTTTGAGGAAGACTTCTAATGCGTGAATATCCATATGGTAATGCGTAACGCGTAATTCGTAATGCGCGGAGAAAATTATGCATTACTCGTCACGGATTACATCTCCTATGCTTTCAGAACCCGCAACACAATATCCCAAACAATTCAATTTACGCAACACTCAGCTTGCGCTAGATTCCGCTCGTTTCAATCAACCAAGGAGTCATCAAATGGGACAGAATTATTTTAATACACTACCGATGCGGCGGAAGCTGCAAGAGCTCGGCACCTGCCGTTTCATGGATATCGCTGAATTCTCAAACGGAACCGAAAAGGCGCAGGGCAAGAAAATTGTCATCATCGGCTGCGGCGCACAGGGCCTCAACCAAGGCCTGAACATGCGCGACAGCGGGCTCGACGTTTCCTACACGCTCCGCGATGCCGCAATTGCCGAGAAGCGCCAATCGTTCCTCAATGCCACCGAGAACGGCTTCAACGTCGGCACCTACGACGAAATGCTTCCGACCGCCGACATCGTGATGAATCTTGCGCCCGACAAACAGCACACCAACGTGGTTGAGACCGTTGTTCCGCTGATGAAGGACGGCGCCGTATTTTCTTATGCCCACGGGTTCAACATTGT
>JAUXGY010000286.1 GCA_030621805.1 Kiritimatiellales bacterium
AAAAGCGGGGGCGCATTGGCCCGGTGCGATGCGGAAATGAAAAGCAAACTTCCCGTCATCTACTACATGTCGATTAAGGCCACCGAGGCCATTGCACAGCAGCTCCTCGCGGATGGACATGCCCCCGACACCCCCGCCGCACTGGTTTTTAACGCCGGAGGTGAAGATGAAAAAATAATCAAAACCACGCTCGGGGGACTGCCCCGCCAAAAGCACTGTGCCAAACAACCCGGCTTAATCATCGTAGGCAACATTACCGCCTACTCCTACAAAACCAATATCGGCGCACTGCGCGGGAAAAAGATCCTGCTCACCTGCTCCGCCGCCCTACAGAAAAAAGCGGCCGCCCACGTCCACGACCTCGGCGGCCACCCCATTCAGCACCCGCTCATTCGGCTTCAACGTAGACGGAGCTTCCAGCTTCGTTTAGCCGCCTTCGAGTGGGTTGTCATCACCTCACCCTCATCGGTTCGTGCCCTCATGCAACTCGTTGCCGATCAAAACATCGACCTCCGCTCTATTCCAAAAATCATGGTCTGCGGACGCGGAACCGCCGACGAGTTTGAGCAAAACGGCCTGCATGTCGATGCACAGCCTTCGTCCGGCTTCAGCGCCGATGCGCTTATCGAGATTGCCCAGAAAACCATCAAGCCCGGCGAGGAAGTTCTACGCCTCCGCTCCGATAAAGCCGGGCCGCAGCTCGCCGAATCCCTCCGCGAAACGGGCGCGGAAGTCGAGGACGTGATCCTCTATGACAATGTCCGCATCAACCACGACGAACTACCCGAGTTCGATACGGTCTTTTTTGCTAGTGCCTCCGCCGTTGAATCCTTCATTGAACAGTGGGGGAGCGATGCACTCGCCGGAAAGATCATCGCAGTGATTGGTCAACCCACCGCGCAAGCCTTGGAAAAACAAAACCTCGCGCCCGATGTCATCGCCCGCGAGGCCACCGTCCCCGGCACCATCCAATCCCTCGCCGAGCACTTCGTTTCAAAAGCACTGCTCGGTTGATGGGAGCCGATTCAGGATCATTACCATGCACCAATGGATACGGGAGGACAGCTAAACCATGAAAGTACTGGTAACCGGTTTTGAGCCGTTCGACGGGGAAAGTATAAATCCCGGCGGGGAAGCGGTAAGCGAACTGAAATCTGAGCTGGAAGGCTGCACCATCATCAAAGCGCAGATTCCGGTAACCTTTGCAAAATGCTCAGAAAAACTGGCTGCTGTTATGGAACTTGAGAAGCCGGATATAGTGCTTTGCATTGGTCAGGCGGCCGGAAGAGCGGATATCAGCATCGAACGGGTGGCCATCAACATCTCGGATGCCGCAATTGCCGACAACGAAGGCAATTTTCCTGTGGACGAGAAGATCCGTGAAGACGGGGGAAATGCCTACTTCTCCAACCTGCCGATCAAAGCCATGGTTGAGTCACTCCGCCAAAACAACATTCCCGCCTCTGTTTCCAATACAGCAGGAACCTATGTCTGCAACTATTTGATGTACGTCCTACTTTATCAGATAAATAAAAAATATCCAGATACGAGGGGCGGGTTTATTCATGTGCCATATCTCCCGTCCCAGGTCATCGACAAAAAGAGAGCGTTTCCCTCCATGTCACAGGAAACAATCGTTAAAGCCTTGGAGATTGCCATCCAGACCGCAGCAAAAACCGGTACGGACTCCAAGATAGCCTACGGCACCATCTGTTAAATCAGGATTCCATCCACAGTTAAATTCCGAGGCCAGCAATTGCCTATTGTGTAGGGCATCGCATGTGGTTGACGGAGTTTCCGTAGGCGATGCGCAGGACCTCCTTGGCCTAACGGATGAGGAAATGGCCTATATTGAAATCAAGCGCTCCTTGAGCGCAAACTTGCAGGTTCGGCGGAAGAAGAAACGGCTTACCCAGACCGCTGCGCCCAAGCTGCTACACACCAGTCAAAGCCGAGTTGCGAAAATGGAAAGCGCTGACAAGTCCGTATCCATCGATCTGCTGGTTCGCGCAAACCTTGCTCTCGGTGCCACCCCTCGTGAACTCAAGCACGCTTTTTGAGCAGGTTCCGAGGGGTGCGGAAGCAACCCATATACCGTGAGGTAACACGACCTTTTTTCAAAAGAGCCGCGTCAAGTGGGGCGGAACAATTGGCGTTTGATTGGAAATTAAGCGGTGTGTAGGACGTGCCTCCCGAAGGGGGCTCGTTTTCAGTGCGGGCATTGGTGTTTCAATTTCCCCCGTTCGGTTCTTATGCCAGCTCTTCCGCCGTGGTTTCCCACTGGGACTCCAGCGATTTGATCTCGGACTGAATCTTGGCGAGGCGGGCGTTGATGGTTGCGAAGTCGGCGTCGCGTCGCGACATCATCTCTTCGTTTAGCGCCAGTTGCTCTTCGGTAAGCCGCTCAATTTTTTGCTCAATCTTCCGGAGCGCCTTTTCCGCATCGCGCTGCTCCGCCCGTGCCTTCCGTGCATCCTTGCCTTTGGGCGCGAGGGTTGAGGACGATACAGAGGTCGTCCCTTCAGCGGGTTGCTGCTCGCTACCCGTTGCCCGCTGTTCCAGTTTCTCTTGATAGTAATCGTAGCCGCCGGGATAGCGGGTGACGCCGGTGTCGTCGATGGCGATGATATGTTCGGCCATGTTGCGAACAAAGGTAACGTCGTGGCTGACAACGCAGATGGCACCTTTGTAGGCCTTGAGTGCGGACTCGAGGGCTTCGCGTCCGCTGACATCGAGGTGGGTGGTGGGCTCGTCGAGCAGGAGAAAGTTGGGCGGGTTGATGAAGAGGCGGGCGAAGGCGAGGCGGATCTTTTCGCCGCCGCTGAGGATGTCGCACTTTTTCTGAATGGAGTCGCCGCTGAAGCCGAAGCCGCCGAGCAGCTTGCGGACGTCGCCTTCGGAGGCGGCGGGGTTTTGGTCTTTAACAATGTGGAAGACGCTTTTTTCGGGCGGCATAGTTTCGGCGAAGTCCTGCGATTGGTAGCCGACGACAACGTGGTGGCCGAGCACGCGTTTGCCTTCGCTCGGTGCTAGCGCCCCGGCGAGTGTGCGCAGCAGGGTGGTCTTGCCCATGCCGTTGTAGCCGACGAGCGCTACTTTTTCGCCACGGTTAATATTGAGGTCGAGCCCCTTGAAAATCCAACGTTGCTGGTCGTAGGTGATGCCGGACTGTTCGAGCCGGACAATTTCGTGTCCGCTGTGTGGCGGTTCGCCGATGCGGATCTTGGAGAGATTGGCGACGGTGGCAGGGGCCTCGATGCGTTCCATTTTTTCGAGCTGCTTAATGCGGCTTTGCACTTGCGCGGCTTTGGTGCTTTTGGCGCGGAAGCGGCGGATAAAGCTTTCGATTTGCTCGCGCTCGCGGTC
>JAUXGY010000280.1 GCA_030621805.1 Kiritimatiellales bacterium
GCATGAGCGAGATAAAGTTCAGCTTGCCAATCGGGGTTTTGGTGTTGAAATACTGGCCGGGAGCCAGCAGGTCTGCGCCATCGGTTACCTGCGGGCAGAAAAGCTCCACGTGGTTGCCGCCGTCATCAAACTTGGCAATCTTTCCCTTGGGATAGCGAACGATTACGGATTCCCTGATCGTCGAGAAAAATTGGGTGATGCCAAGTCCACCGGTCTTGGTTTGGCCATCAGGCAACTGGGTCACGAGTCCGACCGATTGGAATAATCCTGCCTTTTTCGGCGCGCCGTTGTAGAGCTCTTCGCCGTTGGCGGTTTCTGTTTTGGACTGGGTCTCAACCAGCTTATCGCCGTCGAGCTGCCACCAGCCGGCAATCATCTGTTTTTCCACAGGAGCACCCTTGCCCAGCTGAATCTCTTTTTCGGTGGTCAGCTTTACGAAGGTTTGCCCCGTTTTTTCGTATTCGACCTTGTCGACAAAGGTATATCCCTCGGTGTTTCCAGCCATAGTGGCCTGAGCCGCAAGTTCCTGTGGAACGAAGGTTTCGGGGCGCGGCTCGGAAGAGAGCCCCCGGTTGAGTATTGCAACGGAAAGCACGGTGGAGAAGATGATGAGCAGGCCACCCTTGAGGAACTGCACGTAGGTCGTGGAGGTCATACCGGCCGTGGCCACAATCGTGATTACGATCGCACCCACCATGATGACCCCGACCCAGTGGGGAAGGCCAAGCAGCGGTGTAACGAGTACGCCGGCACCGACCATCTGCGGGATCAGATAGAAGATGGAAACCATCAGCGTGCTGATGGCCGCCATGAGCTGAATGCTCTTGGAGTTAAACTTGGAGTCGAGTGCGTCGGTGAAGGTATATTTTCCGAGACGCTTCATCGGTTCGGCAACCACGAAAAGGGCAACAATCCACCCGGCGAGATAGCCGATGGAGTAGAGGAACCCGTCATAGCCATAAACGGCAATCATGCCGCAGATGCCAAGGAACGAGGCGGCGGAGAGATAGTCGCCCGCAAAGGCGATGCCGTTGACGAACCAGTGGATGGTGCCGCCGGCGGCGAAGTAGCCCTCGGCCGATTTGGCCTTGCGGGCAAAGAAAAACGATATGCCGAGCACGAAGCCGACAAAGGCCAGAAAAATGATAATGGCGATGGGGCTGGGAGTATAATTCATTATTTTGCCTCCCTTTTGGTGTTCATTTCATCTTCTTTTTTAGTGCAGAGATGGTTGTAGATCAGGCCGAGGACGATGGCAAAAATGATCAGTGCCATTCCATAGACGATCGCGAGATTGGTTCCGGCCAAGACCTCTATTTTCATGGTTTCGGTCGCAAATACGGCGATTCCAACAAAGCCCATGTAGATAACGCAATAGAGCCAGAACAGCTTGATACCAAGCTTGGCTTTCCAGTCGGACGCAGCGTCCTTTTCCGTCTTGACGGCAGGTTCGTGTAGCATGTTTTCCCCCATATGGTTGATTGATTGATCTGTTTTGAAAAATGCAGGCCGAATCTACGTGGAATGCCCGGGCGAATGCTAGTAAAATACGCCAAATTAATACGTGTATAACAAGGGTGTTATTATTGCGGATACACCGTCCCTGTTGACGGGGTTGGGTGGGCTATAAGGATGTAGAGGTGAGGGCGTCTTCGCGGTGGCGGAGCAGGAGCGATTTCTTCGTACCGAAATAATAGCGGATGCCGCCAAGGACGAAGTAGTCGCCATCGCCACCCCGCCCGCCGGATGCAAAGAGGCTGAGTCCTCCGAGGTCGGTCAGGTATTCCGCGCCGCCGCCCCAAGTCGTTTGGTGGTCGAAGCGCCCCGCACCGGCGGAGAGCATGAGAAGGTCTTCCGCCAAGTAGTAGTGCGCATTGATACGGCCATAGCCATCGTCGCCGAGGTCGCCGGACTGGTTCCCGAGCTGCCCGGCGAGGGTGATCTGGTTCCAGTAGATTTCCCCTTCGCCGCCGATGCGCCAGAGGTCGGTGCTCCGGTGCTGGAGATAGGAAGCCGTTAGACCAATCAGGGCATACTCCGGATTGCGCCAAAATAGGTGACCTCCCGCGCCATAGATTCCTCTGCTGTCGCGCTGCCCATAAAGCCCGTCGAACTGTGCCCCGAAGTAGGACGCTAGCGGAAAGGTATAGCTGCCGGAAGCGTTGAATGTTCCTTCCCCGTCGATCCGCCCGCCGAAAAGCTCCACCTTTCCATTAGAAGCCGAAACCGCTTGGGTTTCGGCGCTCACCTGTCCCGTTATGGATAGGGCGAGGAGTAGCGAGGCTCCGGCGGCGAGTTGCAGGGTATGTTTCATAGGATTCTCCATGTAGGAAAAACCCTGCCACTCGCGCGGCGGGATTTTTGGATACAAAAACTTCAGTTTATCGGTGCGACCGCCAATGCCTTTCGTGTTTTTGGTGAGCGCCTGGTGTTTGTGGGGTTGGCGTATACTCTTACGTTTAAGGAAAAATTATTACCCACTTTTCCTGAAATCGTCAACGTACAAACGAAAAATTTACAGGAGTTGGATTCCTTTTTCATTGGCTTTTCCCTCGGTTGGAAATATGTTCGGGTTCCTGTTTTCAAGAGACCCTGAACGAGGAAAATAACAACCATGGATCCATTCAATTCACTGCTGGTTTCAATGCCGATTGCCAATATGGCCGACGCCTTTTTTGATAGCACCCTTCCGGGTAAGGTGATTGTGATTGCCTTGTTTCTCGGATCGGCCTGGGCGTGGACCATTATGGTGACCAAGCGCTGGCAGCTCCTTTGCGCCGGCCGCGCCACGGAGGATTTCCTGGCCGCCTTCCGAACGGAGCGCAACCCGACGGCGTTGTTTACCAAGCGTGAAGAGTATCCAGGATCACCGTTAAGCATTATCTATACGGAAGGTTGCAAGGCGCTCGGGGGCGAGCTTCAGGCACACGGAATTGATCCCGACGACCTGTTGATGGGCGATATGACCTCCGAGGCCCACCGCCACCTGAGTCTCAACCAACTCGAAACCTTGCGTGCGGTGGTCGACCGTAACGTCGCCGACGAAGCCCTGAACCTTGAAGACCAGATGGGTCTGCTGGCCACGGCGGTGAGTGCTGCGCCGTTCCTCGGTCTGCTCGGTACGGTCTGGGGAGTGATGGATGCCTTTGCCGGTATGGCGGAATCGGGAAATGCCGCGCTTTCCGCTGTAGCGCCTGGAATCTCCGGCGCCCTGCTCACCACCATTGTCGGCTTGCTCGTTGCGCTGCCATCGATGATTGGCTATAATTTGCTTTCGGCCAGAATCCGAAAAATTTCCGTGCAAATGGATAACTTTGCGCAGGAATATATCTCGGCCATTCAAAATACGTATGTCATCGAGGGATAGCCAATGAGCCGCCGCCGCACCAGCCTGGTATCCCTTA
>JAUXGY010000290.1 GCA_030621805.1 Kiritimatiellales bacterium
CTGGAAGCGGTTGACGGGAAAAGAAGTGCGGCGCAAATTTTCTACATCTTCTCCGGATAAACCGTAAAGGGGAGTTCCTGCTTTAGGTCGGGCCAGCGGGGGATGTCGCCGTGGAAGACGAGCTGCCACTGGATCCCGCTATCATTACCGGGAAGGGAGAAGGGTTTCTCTTCCGGAATGCGGAATTGCAGGGTGCCTTGCGCAATCTCGTTTTGGCGGGCGGTACTCAGCAGTTCGTCTTCGAAGATAGGCGTTTTGATGATACGTGTGCTCCGGTTTTTTCCACTTCCGCTTGATTCGGTGGTGATGCGCAGACATTGCAACGAGAGGGTGAGCTTTCCAATACGGTCAGTGCGGCCGTTGATACGCCAGCGCAGAGCGACGGAGGTGCCGGGCCGAATGGCGCCGGGGGTGATTTCTACGGTCGGGCGCGGATTGAAGATGGCGAGGATGGAATGGATGGCCGCACCGATGATGATGAGGTCAAAAATCCCAAATATGATGGGAAGTATAAGGGAAGGGCTTTTAAAAAGGAAAAAGGTCACTCCACTCCAGATGATCGCGAAAAGGGTGATGAAGACGGCTTTTCCGAGCGGGGATTTCCCTTTCAATCTCACAATCTGTTCGTGCGACTGGGCGGCATCGAGTTTGGCCTTTTTAGCGCGGAACCCTCCGATGATGATGGCAATTCCAACGAAGACAAAGACCAATGGGATCAGACCGAAGAGTAGGTTTTTGGAGGCCTCCCGATTGATGACGGACTCGGAGGGATCGTCTGGGTTGACGTAGACGTTGAAGGTGTGCCCTTTGGGATATTGACGGACGATTTCTTCCTTGCCGCCTCGCCCGCTACTCGATCCGCCCATGAAGGTGTATTGGTCGCCGAGGTATTCTTCCCCGCCGACTTCGTAGCGATAGGCGATGTAGGGGCTGTAGGTCGTGCTGTCATCGCTGGTGTGCGATTTTACCTTGCTCGAAACCACGGTGGCCGACACGGAGTTCCATGTTTTGGCGGCGTTTGTTTTTTGCAGAGGGGTGATGAATATGGGCTTGAGGACGAGTAAGCCGACCAGTGCGAAGACGGCACCGAAGAGAATCAGGAACCGCTTGCCGGAGCGTACCGAGGCCTTGGCTTGGGTTTCGTCGGATTCTCCCTTTTTCTTTTTGCGGCCGCGCAACCAGGGGAGCGTGGCAAAGAGGAGACCAAACCCCGGGAAAAAGAGGGTGAAGCCAATAGATCGGTAGGCTCCTTTTACGGAGGGCAAGTCGAGTACGGCTTCGGCGGGGTTGCTCGGGTTGTAATAGCAGTCGAAGGTTTTCCCCGGTTGGAGACGTTTGCGGGCTTGGTCGATCTCGCCGATGGTTTCGGCGGTGTAGTGCGGGCGTTTGCCGTAGCGGGTTGAGGTAAAGATTTTGCCGTCCACTTCGTAGCGATAGGAAACCTCCAGCCGGAAGTCTTCGCCGTCGTCCTTCGTCTCGCTCGAAACGATGGAGCAGGAGGTTTGTGCCCACTGCTGCATCGCCTTGACTTCCTGAAGGCCTTTCCACTCTTTCTTAACAACCTGCGAACCGATGACCGCAAAGAAAAGCCCGAATGCGCTGAAGAGCAGTTTGCCGACAATCCCACGACTCGAGACGGATGATGTTGTAACCCTCATTTGAAACCCCCTGTATGGTGAGCAGGTAACATAGGCGATCCGGTTTGGTTAGGGCAATTATATTGGCTCGTCGGGATTGTAACCCGGTTGGAAATCGGGTAAGAATCCGGCTTTTCGATTTCAAACTTAAGGAACAATGACTATGAACGTGAAGATTGAACGCGCCCTGCTAAGTGTATCCGATAAGGCTGGCATTCTCGATTTTGCCCGCAACCTAAGCGAAATGGGCGTGGAGCTGCTCTCCACCGGGGGTACCGCCCGAGCCATTCGGGAGGCTGGCATCCCCGTCAAGGATGTCGCCGAGTTCACCGGGTTTCCTGAAATGCTCGACGGCCGCGTCAAGACCCTCACCCCGCAGGTACATGCCGGCATTCTCTTCATGCGCGACAACGAAGAGCATGTCAAAACCATGGATGAATATGAGCTGGGTCAGATCGACCTCGTCTGCGTCAACCTCTATCCCTTCGAGGAAACCATCGCCAAGGAAGGTGTCACCCTGCCCGAAGCCATCGAACAGATCGATATCGGCGGCCCCACCATGATCCGCTCCGCCGCCAAAAACATGAAATACGTCACCGTCGTAACCGATCCTGCCGACTATGCGCAGGTTCTTACTGAGATGAAACAAAACGCCGGCGCCACGACCGAAAATTTCCGCTTCATGCTCGGTCAAAAGGTCTACGCCCGCGCCGCCGAATACAACGCCGCCATTGCCACCTACCTCGCCGAACAAGTTTCCGAACAAAAGCTCGCTAAGCCCTTCGTTAAATCCTACTCCGACGGCACCGAGCTGCGCTACGGCGAAAACTCCCACCAAAACGCATGGCTCTACACCGATGCCGAATCGCGCGAATCCTCCATCGCCCACACCGAAGTCCTCCACGGTAAAGCCATGAGCTATAACAACTATGTCGATGGCGACGGCGCGCTCGAAGCCGTCAAGGATCTCTCCGGCAAGCCCGGCGTCTCCGTCATCAAGCACACCAATCCCTGCGGCTATGCCACCGGCGAAACCCTCGCCGAAGCCTTCGAAGCCGCTTGGGCGGGCGACCCCGTCTCCGCCTTCGGCTCCGTCATTGCCGTCACCCAGATGGTCGACCTCGAAACCGCACAGTGCCTCGATGGCCGCTTCATCGAAGCCATCATTGCCCCCGGCTATGCCGACGACGCGCTTGCGCACCTCATGAAGAAAAAGAATCTGCGGATCCTCAAGCTCACCAAGCCCATGGGCAAAGCCCTGCCGCAACGCATGGTCAAGCAGATCAACGGCGGCCTGCTCGTGCAGGATCTCGATACCGAAACGCTCGAAAAATGGGAAGTGCCCACCAAAGCGCCCTTCGACGAATCCAGAAAAGAGCTCGCCCTCTTCGGCCTCTCCGCCGCCAAGCACACCAAGTCCAACGCCATTGTATTGGTGCAGGAATACAAGCCCGGCCAATATCGCGTCCTCGGCATGGGTGCCGGACAGCCCAACCGCGTCGACGCCCTCAAAAAGCTTTCTGTCTCCAAGGCCATCGAAAATCTCAAGGCCGAAAAGCCGGAGATCACCGAAGAGGAAATCCAGCAGGTCATCGGCCAATGCGTATTTGTTTCCGAAGCCTTCTTCCCGTTTGCCGACAGTATCGAAGCCGCCGACGAGATGGG
>JAUXGY010000456.1 GCA_030621805.1 Kiritimatiellales bacterium
TGCGTTACGTGCGGCCTGCTCCTGTGCTTTGTGTATCGACGAAATGACCCGTGCGCCTCTGCTCGATCCCAAGACCATCCCCGCAGATATCCATGCAGAGAAGGTTGGAATCATTGGAAACTATGCCGTCACCGTCGATTGGTCCGACGGCCATAATACGGGCTTCTTTCCCTACAGCACCTTCAGGGAACTGGCGGAATAGGCTGTTTTTCCCGGTACTTCACCGAGGTGTTGATTCAGCTTGTATCAAAAATCGGTTGGCGGTACGTTGCCAGACTTAACAAAGGGGTTGGCATGATGAGGTTGTTGCAGAGTCTTTTAATCGCAGTGGTCGTTTCGAGTGTTGCTTGCGGAACGGTTAAGCAGCAGAAACTGGCACGGATGACGCAGGAGAATCTCAGTCTTGATCTGGGAACTGGCGACCTTTTTCTTAACGGTAGCCCAATCGATCATGAAGGTTTGCGGGAGCGGTTGAGCGAAGCTTTTTCGATTTCATTTTCTGCATGTGCATACACCGCTGGTGAGTTCGATGTGTCGTCGCGGGGTTTGTTGAACGTCCTGAATGCAATAGACCAAGCTGGTGTTGCCCCAAAGTTTGTCAGCTTGGATTTTTATTATTTTGGGCAGAATAAACCCGATGGATGCAACTTTGTCGAGTTTCAGCCAAACGGAGCTGTTGTGTTGAACGGCGAAAAAACGCAGGAGGAAGAACTTTTAAAAAAGCTTCAGTCCGGCGGGTCGCTTTCGATCAAGTGCGAACCGACGGATTTTCAGCAGGTTCTTGCGGTGCTAACCGCCGCCGGACCGACGGTAGATCTTATTAATCTTCAATGCAGGAATCGCACGCAGATTGAAATCGAAGTCGAGATCTACCAGATGGGCACCGATGGAATAAAAGAAATCCTTTCATCTTCAAGCCTAACCACTAGGCCGGGAAATGAGGCGATGCTGCGAATCGTTGAAAATGCAACCGGCCGCAAGACTTATCCGCCCGGTACTGATACATACCACCAAGAGGATCTTGCAAATCTGGGCACCCGTTTCTCCGTGGTGCCTCAGGTTATTGGGGATCACCTCCGTGTTTCTGGGGCTGTTATCCTTACCAAGAGTGCGGGGAGAAAGAAGCAGGCTTTCGTGGAGGATGGAATACCGATCTATAGCTACTCTTCAGCCAAGACCGTGGTGCCTTTCTCGAAAATATTCCCGCCGAATGTTGATTCGCTGGAATTCCCCGTTTCCGATATGAAAGGGCAGGAAACCTTTTGCCGCCTGAGTGTTGCGATAGTGGATGCTCATGGGAAAACTCTGAAGGATCGTGCTTTACTAAAAGGCGAATGAGTAAGCAGCCGGTTGAATTTCCTCTTTTTGAGTCAATCGACACTTCCAACGCTTAACGGTTTTTACTACCGTCTGCGCTATGGATTTTATTTCTAAATTAGAGAAGCGCTTCGGCGGTTGGGCGATTCCAAATTTGACGTTCTATCTTTTGGCCATTCAATTGATCGGTTTGGTTCTGAAAATGGCGGGCTATGCGGAGACTGATGACTTGGTGTTGGTGGGCGGCTTGGTGAAGGTCGGTCAGTGGACCCGTCTACTGTCGTTCATGATGATTCCTCCGAAGGCCAGCCTGATCTTTTTGTTTTTTGCATTCTATATCTTCTATTTAATGGGGTCGTCGTTAGAAAAAGAATGGGGGGCCTTTCGGTATAACCTCTATATTTTACTGGGTTATCTGTTCACTCTTATGGTGGCATTCATTGTGCCCGCCGCTCAAATTTCAAATACTTTTTTTCTCGGCAGTGTGTTTCTGGCGTTTGCCACGCTGTTTCCTAATTTTGAATTTCATCTTTTTTTCATCCTGCCGGTCAAGGTGAAGTGGCTGGGCTG
>JAUXGY010000348.1 GCA_030621805.1 Kiritimatiellales bacterium
TGGATCCTGAATTTGTACCGGCGATTCTTTGGAACTGTGCCTTTGAGCAGGAGGCTGCGGGAAGCGCAGAGTCTTTGACGATTGGGTTGTTCCGCGACGAGCAGGTCGTGGCGCGCCGCGAACTGAAGATTGTTCCGAATATGGATCGCAGCTTTAAATACGTGGAGCGCATGCTCAAGTTGCTGCTCTGGTCGATTGGCGGAAACCGGGTTCTCTTTGTCGGGCCGGACGCGCTGTTCGAGCGCCTCAAGGCCCATTATACCGACACGAAGATCGGCCGGTTCGATTCCGAGATTATCGGCGAAAAGATCTTCGACCATGCGTTGCGGATTGAAAAATCCGAGGCGGAGAAAATTCCTGAGCCGTCCCCGGATGGCGCGGCTTTGGGGCGGCATCTCGACGGTTGCCGAATCGGGTTCGATCTCGGCGGTTCCGACCGCAAGTGTGCGGCGCTCATCGACGGCAAAGTGGTTTTCTCCGAAGAGATCAAATGGGATCCCTATTTCGAGAAGAATCCCGAGTATCATTTTGAAGGCACGATGGACTCGCTCAAGCGCGCCGCTGCGCATTTGCCGCGTGTCGATGCCATCGGCGGCAGCGCCGCCGGAGACTATGTGAACAACGAAGTGCGCGTCGCGTCGCTCTTCCGCGGCGTGCCGGCGGATCAGTTCGAAGAAAAGGTGCGCCCGATCTTCAAGCGGCTCAAGGAAGCCTGGGGCGGGGTGCCGTTCGAAGTGATCAACGACGGCGAAGTGACCGCCTTGGCCGGGGCCATGTCTCTAAACGACGATGCCGTGCTCGGCATTTCCATGGGCACCAGTCTCGCGGCGGGCTATGTGACGCCCGAAGGCAACATTACCTCCTCGCTCAACGAGCTGGCCTTCGTGCCGGTCGACTACCGTGAAAACGGCCCCGTCGACGAGTGGTCCGGCGACGCCGGTTGCGGCGTGCAGTTTTTCTCGCAGCAGGGCGTGGCCCGTCTCGCTCCGTTGGCCGGAATCGAGTTCCCCGAAAACACGCCGTTCGCCGAGCAGCTCACCGAGGTGCAGCGCTTGATGGCCGAGGGCGATGGGCGCGCCCGAAAAATATATGAAACCATCGGTGTTTGTTTTGGCTACACCCTTGCGCACTACGCCGATTCCTACGATTTTCGCAACCTGCTCATCCTTGGCCGCGTCACCAGCGGCGAAGGAGGGGAGGTTATCATTGAAAAGGCCGAAGAGGTGCTGGCTGCCGAATTTCCGGAACTCGCGGAAAAAATCAGCATCACCACCCCTGACGAACAGATGAAACGCCACGGACAGGCGGTCGCCGCCGCCAGTCTTCCGGTGATTGGCGGAGAATAATGACTCCGATCGCACATGTGGCCATGAACGCGAACCTAAAGCAGATTCTCCAGTGGATATTTTACCGATGAAAGAAAGAACGATGTCAGAAAAACCAGAAAAGCCAGGAAAACGATTCTTTGCAGGCCACGCCAAATCTAGTGCCATGGTGGTTAGTCTGGCCATTCATGCCATTTTTATTGTTGTGGCGCTCTCGTTCGTGGCGGTAAAGGTAATCATAAAAGAGGAACCGGCTTTTGTAGCCAAAAAAGTAAAACGTCCCAAGATGCCGCCAAAAAAGATCCGGGTCCCGGTGAATGTGAAGAAACGGAAACCGAAACCCCGCTTGCGCAAGCGGATCGTGGTCAACACAAAGACCTTCACCGACATCAAGATGCCGGAGATTTCCGGGATCAAGGGCGGATTGGGTAACATGGGTGGAGACGGCCTCGGAAGCTTGGGGTTCGACATAGACATGGATCTGTTCGGCAGCAACCAGTCCATGGGCAACGAATTGACCGGCACCTTCTATGATCTCAAGCAGACGGATGATCGAAAGTCGACGAATATGACCATAGGAAAGTACGACAATAAGGTAAAAAACTTTCTTAGTGGATGGAAAGAAAATACATTTAAGAACTACTTCCAGGCGCCAAAAAAGAAATACGCAACGGCCATCGCAATGCCCTTCATGCAGGCCACGGAAGCACCCAAAGCCTTTGATGTCGCCGATATCGTTGGACCCGCCTTATGGGTTATTCACTACCAAGGGCGTTTTGCGGCACCCGAGACCGGCAAATACCGCTTTTGCGGGCTGGGAAATGATCTGATGTTCGTCCGTGTGAAAAACAGACTGGTGCTGGATGCTTCCTGGTACAAGCCGGGGAATTTTACGCACGTAGCAGGCCGGTTATCAGGATGGCATAGCGATGATGAAAATAACCGAAAGTTCCGACTGGCTGAGAGAAGCGGGCTGATGGCTATAGGGGACTGGATCAAATTGACCAAAGGGGAGGCGGTGGACTTGGAGGTGTTGATCGGAGAACGTGCCGGAAGTGGGTTTTGCTCTCTTCTGCTTATTGAACAACAGGACAAAACCTACAAAATGGTTCCCACAAAAAACGGGCCCCGTCCTGTTCTGCCTATATTCAAACTCGCTGAGATACCTGATAAACTGGGCAGTAAAATGAAACTCGACCCAAACGAAGCAACTCTTGAGGGATCTGTTTTCGGCGTGTTGGAACAAACCCCATAAATTGGAGGAAACCCATGAACCCGTATCTGAACTATGTGGAAAACATTCTGACCAATGTGGAGTCGGCCAAGGGGCTGACGGTTGACGAAAAAACCATACCGGTTGAGTCG
>JAUXGY010000332.1 GCA_030621805.1 Kiritimatiellales bacterium
CGATAAGGTGGATACCTCTGGCGACGAAACCATCGGTGTTGATATTGTCCGCAAGGCGATCGATGCTCCGCTTCGCCAGCTCGTGGCGAATGCCGCCGAAGAAGGCGCCATCGTGGTGCAGGCTGACAAGAAGGGCAAGCAGTCCTATGGCTACAACGTGGCAACCGGCGAATATGCCGACATGATTGCCGCCGGCATCATCGATCCGGCGAAAGTCACCCGGTCGGCGCTGCAGAACGCGGCATCGATTGCTGGCCTATTGCTCACGACCGAGTGCATGATTGCCGATCTTCCTGCAAAGGATGCCCCGGCCATGCCTGACATGGGTGGTGGCATGGGTGGAATGGGCGGAATGATGTAGCCCAGACCCGATAGAAAAATAACGAGAAGGGCAGGCTGAAAAGCCTGCCCTTTTTGGTTTCTACGGAAAAATCGGATTGCCAAAAAAGAGGCGATATGAGCACTGGAGGAGCAGAGGCCTCTCTGCCTTCGGTGGAGCAGTCTGTGCGGTTGGGTTCCGTTCGAGCGGAGGTGCAGCGGCCTGCACCCCTCCAAATAAATGCCAAGAGAGATTACTTCAGGGGTTGAATTGCGAGGCGGGATTCGGGCGGCATGTTGAAGTGGTGCTGCAGGAACGCTCCCGTAATGACTGTAAGCCGGCGCTGCTGCTTTTCCGATAGCCTTGTTTTTACGGCGATCTGCGGGTGGTCGGCCTTTTGCCATGCCCGCAGGATGGCGAGGACATCAGGAGGGCATTCCAGAAAGGGAAGCTTTTCTTTTTTTGCGCAGGAGGTGCAGATGACACCTCCTGCCGCCGCGGAAAAGACGAAGGGCTCGGTTGCGTTGCACAAGGTGCAGCTTTCAAGGCTTGGGGCATGACCGTGGTGGGCGCAAAACTGTAGCTCGGCCCAATGGAGAAATGGAGGGAATCTTCCATAGGTTTCCGCGAGTTCAAGCAGCTCTTCGAAAAATTCGAATAGACCGGGGTGGGGGGCTTCGGCGGGCGTGGTCTGGTTGAAGAGGGCGGAGATGTGGGATGCAGCTTGCATGGCGCGCCAGTCGGTGCGGAACGTGTTGCGTGGATGGAGCAAGGCGCATTCCTTTGCTGTATGCAGGGCGTGGGGTCGCTTTGAAAAGTAGAGGAGCTCGCTGGTGCTGAAGAGTTCGTATTCTCCGAGAAAAGGGCTTTTTGGGCGTAGTGCACCTTTCAGCAGGGTGGATACTTTTCCGTGGTGGCGCGTGAGCCAGTGCACAATGCGCGAGGTGCTGGAGTAGGGATAGTAGGCCAGCGGGATGGCGGTGGCGCGGATAATCATTCAGCCCCCAGCCATGTTGGTGCGCAACATGATTAGGGCGAGGGTGATGGCATAGTAGATCAGCAGAGCGAGAATATCGTTCGATGCCGTTACGAAGGGACCCGATGCCACGGCCGGATCGGCCTTGAAGCGGTTGAGCAGCAACGGTGCAAAGGCCCCGAATACGGCAGCAAACATCATGGCCGTGAATAGAGAAACGCCCACGGTGAACGCAAGGTAGATGGCGGGAATACTCGTTTCGGTGCCCACCATAAAGTTGGCCCAGAGGCCAACCACTACGCCGCAGATCAAACCCATCAGAGCACCAACCGTTAGTTCGCGACCCAGTAGTTTGAGGACTTCCCGCTCGGTGATCGAGCCGACCGCCAGTCCGCGAATGATCAACGTGGAGGATTGGATCCCCGTGTTGCCGCCCATGGCCATGATGATGGGCACAAAGAAGCTGAGCGCCACGATATGATGGTCGATGAAGCGTTTAAGAATAAGGCTGCTTACGAAGCCGGCAAAGAGAGTAACCATGAGCCAGGGCAAACGGGATTTGCAGGCATGCAATGGAGAGGTGTATTCCAGTTCCGAATCATCGGAACCGGCCAGTTTAAAGATGTCCTCCGAGGCCTCTTCCTCGATGACATCCATGATGTCGTCCACCGTGATCCGCCCGACCAGTCTGTTTTCGTGATCGAGTACGGGCATCGAACTTAGGTCGTATTTGGAGGCAAGACGCGCCACTGCTTCTTGGTCGGTATCGGTATGGACGGAGATGGTTTCCTTGTCGGCCAGCACGTCGAGCGTCATGCCCGCGTTGGCCTTTTTAATCAGTTTCCAGAGCTGGATCCATCCGGTAAGTCGGCCCTCTGGGTCGGTGACGTAAAGGTTGTAGACGGCTTCGTCGAGATCGAGCTCTGCAATGTAGTCGATGGCTTCGCTGGCGGTCATGGCGGCTGATGCTGCAATAAAGTCGGTGGTCATGATGCCGCCCGCGGTTTCCTCTCCATATTGCAGAAGCTCGCGAACATCTTCCGATTCCTCTTCGTCCATCAGTTCGAGGATGCCTTCGCTGCGCTCTTCTTTGAGTTCGCCCAGTACGTCGGCGGCATCGTCCGGAGCCATTTCCTCCACGATGTCGGAAATCTCTTCGTTGGTCAGCTCGTCGAGAATGTCGGCTTCGGCCTGATCGTCTAGCTCCGCGAGAACATCAGGTTTGGTCTCGTCGTCAAGCAGGTCGAAGAGAATGTTATGCGCGCTGGCAGGGGCGTGGTTGATGATTTCAGCAATGTCGGCGGGATGCAATTCCGCAAAAAACTTGGGGAGTTGTTCCCAAAGTTCACCTTTGATACAGAAACTGACTTGTTCCTTGATGCGATTCGTGTCCGACATGCTTTATCTCTTTTAAAACCTCCGCGGGAGCATAGACCGAGCGCCGGGTGGCTCCAAGTTTTTAGTAGTCTGGATAGTAGTCAGGATATTCGCCGCCTTCCGTTCGCCGCCAGTGTTTATAGGACCAGAGCCAATATTCCGGATGCGTCTGGATC
>JAUXGY010000430.1 GCA_030621805.1 Kiritimatiellales bacterium
AGCCGTGCCCTTCTTGCGGTCGATCACCAGACCGGCGGACGTGGCGAGGTAGCGGCGGGATTGGTCGTTAAGCTGGTCGTTAAGTTTTTCGGCGGTGTAGGCCTCGCTCCGCAGGATCGGGCAGCCTTTGGCGGCACAAACGAGTGCCATGTGGACGCGCGGATCGTTATATTGCGGTCGGATGATTTTATGCTCCAACGTATTGAGCGTGATCGTTTTTCCAAACAGGGGAACCACCGGCTGATCCCACGGCCCCTTGAACCCGCGTTTAATCTTCTTGATGCTTTTGACCGGATAGTGATCCGCGATCAACTGGAGGGTCGAGGCGTTGTAGAGATTGATCAAAAACGCGAGCTGTCGTTTTTCGCCCCATGATTTGAATTCGGACTCGGGGATTTGACTCGCTTGCGTCAGATAGTCCGCCAGCGGTTTGGGGTCGGCGACCAGCGCGCGATAATCCACGCGGCCATCCTCGACATGGTTTTTTAGAACTGGGTCGAGGCTCTGGGCCGATGCGGCGACGGCCATTCCAATTCCAACGAGTAGCCATGCAGTTCTTTTCATGATGCGCTCCTTTGCTCAACACGGTGTAGTCGGGCGAAGTACGGGAACCTTACAAAACCGATCGTTCAAGCAAGCGAGATGCTTGCTCTACATTATTTCCCGTCGGTCTTGAGCGCGTTTTTGATACGCTGGCGGGCTTCTTTGGATAGGTGTTCGGTGGGTTCGCGGCGGGCATAGGTGCGCATGGCATCCCTGAGTTGAAGCGTCTGCTTTTTATAGGTGCGGCACATGGAGCACATCATGAGATGGAACCGCACTCCCATGCGTTGACGGAGCGGGAGCGAGTGATCCAACGATTCCGACACCAACGTTGAAACTTCTTTGCAGGTTAGCATGATTGCCCTCCAATCCAGTTTTCGGTCAGACAGCCGCGTAGCCGCATGCGGGCGCGGTGGAGCATGACCCATAGGTTGGACGAAGTGATCTCCAACTCCTTACAGATTTCTGCCGAGCTCATATCTTCAAGTTCGCGCAGGATAAAGAGGCGATGCAGTCGGTCGGGCAAATGCTTCAGACATTGAAGCAACACAGCCATGAATTCCTTCTGCTCGAGAACCTTACCGGGATGCACCTGCCAGTCGACCGGCTTGATGCGCCAGTGGCCCTTGCGGTCGAAAAATTCCTCTTCCGGGGCCTCCATGGTTTCGATTTCTTCGATGGGCTGCTCGCGGCTTTCTTTGCGGATGAGGTCGATAACCTTGTGTTTTAGGATCCCGATGAGCCAGGTGCGCGGCGATGACCTTCCGGAAAAGTCGCTGAGGGAACGGTGCGCGGCGAGAAAGGTTTCTTGCACCACATCCTCGGCCGAGGACGGGTTGCGCAGACGGCTTAGGGCATAGTTGTACAATGCGTCCCCGTGCTCATCCACCCAGGTTTCAATTCCCGCACTCACCGGATCAGTTCCGTGTCAGGATAAAAGGCCTGCCAAGCAAACCAATACACTTTCACGACAGGAATTGGTTCTCCTGTTACGATGCTTTTGGCCTGCACCAAGTGGCTTTCAGGATCGTAGGTAATCTCGATCTTCCCATCGTTAAACGTACGGTGCTTGGCGAGAGAGAGGACGGGGTACGCACGAGCCGTTCCATCCACTAGCAGACCGAAGACCCATTCCTTTTGGATTAACTCCGTACGGTGCAAGGGAACGGAAAACATGACCTTCGGGCTTTTCTTGTAGCGGGCGTACGCCTCTCCCGAATAATTGCGCCCAAACCCCGTCTCGGTGGAAAGCACTTTGCCTTCGGGATATTTTTCCTGCCAAGCGGACCAGGCCAATTGTTGGCTGGCAAGCCATTTAAATTTGGTGTTCACCAGCGGGCCGGCCACGGATGCCATCTGCAACTGCGACCAGAGCGATTTTGTCTGGCGGTCATACATGAGCACGTCGCTTTGGTAAAGCAGCCCCGAGATGCCAAAATTCAGCGTGCGGCCTTCCACTTGGCGGCTGAAGACCATGGCGGTTCCACAAAGCGGGCAGTAGGTGATAGCGATGGGCTGGTCGGCAATCTGATCGTTGACGATTTCATGCCAAACAAGAATACGTAGCGGATAGG
>JAUXGY010000356.1 GCA_030621805.1 Kiritimatiellales bacterium
TTCCTAAGACCGCTTGGCCTCCGACTTGCTCTCTGGCTAGAGAGAAGAGATGTTATGTAAAGAGATGATCTGATGCGTAATTATTACACCCTATTAGGTGTGATTGTTAAAATAATTAAATATGTATCTATTATTGAATATTTACTCTATCACACCCAATAGTGTGTGATAGTTTAATTGACAATTGGCGCCTAGGTTTAAAAGTAGGATTTTTAGAGTAAACCTTGGTAGGGCAGAGGGTTTTGTTTCTCAAAATAGAGAAACTATTGCCGTTTCAGGGTGACGGTTGCTAGATATACGAGGCCCGTTAGGATAATAATAGTTGCGCCTGCGGGAAGATCCGGTTGGTAACTTAGCGCTAAACCGCTTGTGGTGAGTAGGGCGCAGAGGCCCGCGGCAAGTGCCATCATTGATCCCATACGCCGACAGAAGCGCCCGGCGATTGCAGCTGGGAGCGTTAATAGAACGATGACCATCACGATGCCAACGATGGAGACCATCAGCACCACCGTGAGTGCGGTGAGTGCTAGCATGAGAAAGTAGAAAAACGGTGCGTTAATGCCACGCAAGCGGGCGAACTCCTCGTCGAAGCAGACGGCGACAAATTGCTTGTGAAATAGGAGCGCAATGATCACGATGAATAAGTCGAGCCCGGCAATGATGAGTAGGTCTCGCTGGGTTACGAGCAGGATGTTTCCAAAGAGATAGGACATCATGTCTTCGCCATATCCCGGAGTTTTGGAGATAAATAGAATGCCGGCCGCCATGCCCATGCCCCAGAATGCGCTAATGACAGTATCGATCCGCTCCTTTGCATGAATATTTATCCACCCGATGATGAAGGCCGCGGCCAGTGCAGCAATAACCGCACCGAGTAGTGGATCGAAAAAAGTCCAGCCATGCGCCACCTGCATGTAGCGCGCAAGCCCCATACCACCGAGTACACAGTGGGCGATCCCGCCCGCCAAATAGGTGATTCGCCGTGTCACAACATAGGTGCCAACGATTCCGCACGAAAGACTAGCCAGCAACCCGGCCAACAGTGCGTGCTGGAGAAAGCTGTGCTGCATGAGGGCCTGAAAAAATTCACCCATGACCATGCTCCTGATCGTGCCGTACCATGTGGACGTGTTCGCCATACATGTCGTGGATAATATTTTCGTTGATCTCGCTGGTGGGATGGATGCGAACCTGCCGGTTCACGCAGACCACCTTATCCACATAGCTGGAGACAAAACCGATGTCGTGGGTCACCACGACCACCGTGAGTTCTTTATTCAACTCAAGTAGCAGGTCGTATAGTTCGCGCTCCACATAGTCATCAAGGCTCGCCGTCGGTTCATCGAGCAGCAATAATCTGGGCTCGCAGACGAGCGCCCGGGCAATCAATACGCGCTGGCGTTGCCCGCCGGAGAGCGTGGCTAGCGGTCGCTTTTCCAGTTTGTTGAGTCCAACCCGGTCGAGCATGTCGCGAGCCATCGATTGGTCGGTCCGGGTGTAAGGGCCGACGCGGTGGGTTTTGCCCAGCCGCCCCATCAAGACCACATCGAGCGCGGTAACGGGAAACTTCGCGTCCAGGTTGGCGTGTTGCGGTAGATAGCCGATCCACTTTCTTCCAGCCGTTGGGTTTTTTCCAAAAATGGATACCGTTCCTGCCTGCGGTTCGAGCAGGCCGAGCAACAGCTTGAGCAAGGTGGTTTTTCCGCCGCCGTTGGGGCCGACCATGCAAACAAATTCCTTGTCGGCAACCGACAGGCTTGCCTGTTCCAGAACGGAGATGCGTCCGTAGGAAAAATCAAGATTTTCAATTTGAATGGGGTGCGGTGTCATCGCTATTTCCTGTTGCCTAGTGCCTTTTCGATACTCTCCGCAATTAGGCGCAGATTGGCAACAACATCTTCTGCCAGCGGATCAAGCTGCACCACGGTTCCGTCGATGGCGAGGGCGATCGCCTTGGCGCTGTCGGCCGGAAACTGCTTCTGCACAAACACCACCTTTATGTCGTCGGACTTGGCCTGTTCGATCAGCGCAACGAGTTGGCGCGGCGATGGAGCCTTACCATCCAATTCGACAGGAACTTGCTTCAACCCATAGGCATCGGCAAAATAGCCGAACGATGGGTGGAACACGTAGAAGCGGCTCCCCGCATAGGGAGCAAGTCGGTCTCTGATATCTTTATCGAGTTGCTTTAGTTCAGTCGCCAGCTTCTCAAGATGCTCGCGGTATTTATCCGTGTTTCCGGGATCGATCTTTCCCAAGGCCTGGGCCATGTTTTCGGCTAGGACGATTGCATTGGCGGGACTAAGCCAAACGTGCGGGTCCACGGCTCCATGGTCGGCGGTGCAGTGCTCGCCATGGTGTTCATGCGGCATGGTGCGTAGTTTGATCCCGGTCTGGGTTCCAATGATTGGAAGATCCGGATAGAGCGGAACAATCTTTTTGAGCAGGTGCTTCTCGAACGGCATGCCGATACCCAGCAAGGCGTCGGCCTCGCCCAGTCGGGTCAATTGTCGTGCGGTGGGTTCATAGGCATGCGGCGACTGCCCCTTGCCAACCAGCGTGTGGATCTCGACCCGATCGCCAGCAATGGCCTTGGCCAGACCGGACTGCGGCTGTATGCTGACAAATAC
>JAUXGY010000357.1 GCA_030621805.1 Kiritimatiellales bacterium
CCTAAGACCGCTTGGCCCTCCGACTTCGATCCTTCCAAACTAATCCCCAGTAGCTTTTGTGCTTCTACCGCAAATTCCATGGGTAGTTTCTTAAATACTTCTTTACAGAATCCGTTCACAATCAGGCCGATGGCCTCTTCCGTATCCAATCCACGTTGGTTGCAGTAGAAGATTTGATCTTCACCAATTTTGGTGGTGGTGGCTTCGTGTTCCACCTGGGCCGTCGGATTGTTTACATCAATATAGGGAAAGGTATGTGCCCCGCAACGGTCGCCTATGAGCATGGAGTCGCACTGCGAAAAGTTGCGCGCATTCTCTGCGGTTTCCACGATCTTGACCATGCCGCGATAGGCATTCTGCGCCTTGCCGGCAGAGATGCCTTTGCTGATGATGGTGCTCTTGGTGTTTTTACCAATGTGAATCATTTTGGTGCCGGTATCGGCTTGCTGCATGTTATTGGTCACGGCCACGGAGTAAAACTCGCCGACGGAGTTGTCGCCCTTGAGGATACAACTCGGATATTTCCAAGTGATGGCGGAGCCGGTTTCGACCTGCGTCCAGGAAATCTTGGAGTTATCGCCCCGGCAATGCCCGCGCTTGGTAACGAAGTTGTAGATGCCGCCCTTGCCATCCTTGTCGCCGGGATACCAGTTCTGGACGGTCGAATATTTTATCTGTGCATCCTTATGAGCCACCAGCTCGACGACCGCCGCATGCAGCTGGTTTTCGTCCCGTTGCGGAGCCGTACACCCTTCAAGGTAGCTGACATAGGCCCCTTCATCGGCAATCAGTAACGTCCGTTCAAATTGGCCGGTATTGGCCGCGTTGATGCGGAAATACGTGGACAGCTCCATCGGGCAACGCACTCCTTTTGGAATGTAGCAAAATGATCCATCGGAAAAGACGGCGGAGTTGAGCGTGGCATAGTAGTTGTCTTTATAGGGAACTACGGTGCCAAGATATTGCTTCACCAACTCAGGATGATCTTTCACCGCATCGGAAAAGGAACCAAAAATGATGCCTAGTTCTTCTAGATTTTTTTTGAACGTGGTTGCCACGGAGACCGAATCGAACACGGCGTCGACGGCAATGTTGGTATCACCTGCCAGCACCTCTTGCTCGCCGAGAGGAATACCTAGTTTTTTGTAGGTTTCAAGGAGCTCGGGATCGACGTCGTCGAGACTCTTGGGGGCATCGATCTTTTGTTTCGGTGCGGAGTAGTAGCTCAATGCCTGATAGTCGATTGGAGGAAACGTCACCTTCGCCCAAGTCGGGGGTTCAAGTGTGGTCCAGTGGTGGTAGGCTTTCACACGCCATTCCGTGAGCCACTCCGGCTCTTCCTTGCGGCGTGAAATCTCGCGAACGACCCCCTCGTCCAGCCCCGGAGGCAAGCTGTCGGATTCAATATCCGTAACAAAACCGTACTTGTATTCCTTGTCCGTTAGTTCATCAAAAGATTTTTTATCTTCTACTTTCATGGTGATTCCTAAAGTGAAATTCAAATCGCCACGCTATAGCGATTCGAGAGGCCGGGATACTTTTGGGTTAGCCGGCTGCCATATCGGCCAGAGAAAGAGAGGTCAAAGCTCCAATTACGGTATCGTTTACCTTTTGCCAACTGCCACTTACCTGACACGCTCGCTCGCACCCCTCTGCACTCGAACAGTCGGTAAGAGCGACCGGACCTTCCACCGCTTCGATAATCTCGGCCGCTGTTATTTCAGTGGCCGAGCGTATTAGGGAATAGCCGCCCTTGCTACCTTGCTGCGATGAGAGGATGCCGCCCTGCGTTAAAATTTTAAGCACCTTGCTCACGGTAGGAAGAGGAATGCCGATCGCCGCGGAAAGATCCTTGGCATTGTGCAACAAGTTTTGGTCTTGATTCGCCATGTGAGCCAACAAGATAAATCCGTAATCCGCAATTTTTGTAATCCTTAGCATACTCTCATCCTATATATCAGACCTATTTAGTCTCAAATGGCTGTCACCGTAGCAGAAGTGCTTCATCGAGCAAGCCTTTGTTTCAAAATTAGTCCTATTTAAATTCTGCGCAAAGCAGGCTCGAATAAGAATTTGAGATTCATGCGTCCAGTAACTTCGCCTCGTCCCAGAATATGTCCAGCTCGGCGAGTGTAAACGCCTTGAAGTCCCTGCCTGTAGCGTGGACTTTTTTCTCCACGAACTGGAAACGGCGAACAAACTTCTTAATATTCTGGTTTAGCAATTCTTCAGGATTGTGCCCCAGAAAACGGCTGACATTCACAACGGAAAAAAGAAGATCGCCCAGCTCGTCACGAATATCCGTTTCGTTGTTGCGAGCAATCGCCTCTTTCACCTCGTCGATCTCTTCGTGCAGCTTATCAAAGACATCATCAATATTATCCCAGTCAAACCCGGCCCGCGCTGCACGCTTTTGGATTTGGTGAGCTTTTTGTAGCGCGGGCAAATGCTTCGGGATCCCCGCAACGATAGAAGCGGGCTTATCACCCTCCCCCTTCTCGGCTTTTTTTATGGCATCCCAGTTTTGCAACACCTCATCGGTACCCGAAACCTGCACCGCACCAAAAACGTGCGGGTGGCGGCGCACCAGTTTATCGGCAATGCCCGTTGCAACATCATCA
>JAUXGY010000008.1 GCA_030621805.1 Kiritimatiellales bacterium
TATTGGGTGTGATAGTTATTGTGATTAATAATATAAGTGTTTATTAAGAAACTGACTATCATACCCAATAGGGTGTGAGAGCAGTAAATCTACTTACCACAGACTTAAAATGGCATTTAATTGAGCTCATTATCGCGTGCTACAACATCGCGCGGTTGGCCAAATTCCCGTAGCGGTGATAGGTGTTGCAGATGGCTTGCTCGTGAAAATATTGGAGCAACTCAATGCGACCTTCCATCAAGACGGGCTTGCGGGCGACATAGAATCCAGCTTCAGCAGCACGGGCATAAACCGCGGCGGGTACGCGGCTCGCGGCGGCATAGCGAATGCCCTGAATCGATCCAATCCGTGCGGCGACAGCAATATCGTCTTCCTCCACCACCTCGGATCCCTTCAACAGGAAGATGCACTCCGTGCTAGCAAGGAATTTTGTGACTGAATTATCGAGGTCTTCCGGAAGACTGAGTACGAGCGAGCAACGTGAGGCGAGTACGGCGGTACAGCGCGCCAGAGTCTCAAAGAGAGAATCATCGGGATGCACTCGCACAACCACTTTTCCAATGGGCAAGTAGCGTACAATGTTATCCTGTCCGCGCAGATGGAAATAATCTTTCTCCACGCCAAACTCCTGATCGTAATGGTGGAGATAACTGAGTGTGGCGCGTGCGGTCTTGATGAGATCGTCCGCGTATTCGGCAAGTGAGCCCCACTGCACTTTGGATTGCCAATCCTGTACGACACGCATAAGGCGGTGATCCTTAAGAATACACCCCTGCAGCGGAAGGGCGGTATCTGAAAACTCCATGAACTGAGTTACATAGTTGGGACCACCCGCCTTGATACCGGCACCGATAGCCGATTTACGCATGCCTCCGAATGGCTGACGAAGTACAATTGCGCCGGTGGTACCTCGGTTAATATACAGGTTACCCGCAAGGATACGGCTCTTCCACGTCTTCTGCTCGCGCTTGTCTAGGCTTTCAAGTCCGGAAGTCAGGCCGTAGCCCGGTTGATTGGCAATATCGATGGCTTCGTCGAGATTGTCGGAACAAATGACACCGAGAACAGGGCCAAAGAACTCCGTCATATGAGTGTAGCTTCCGCGCGTCACACCCCACTTGATTCCGGGGCTCCAAATATACGGGTTTCCATCGACGCACTCGGGCTTGAGCGCCCACTCTTCACCGGGTTCAAGCTCGGTGAGGCCACGGAGCAAGTCACCTGATGGCGGCTTGATGAGTGTGGCGAGCTTATTCTTAAAGTCCCAGGCCGAACCCACGGAAAAACTTCGCGCCGCATCGACGAGCTGTTTGCGGAAGTGCGGATCGTGATAAAGCTCCTTGTCGAGAATTACAATTGAGGTGGCAGAGCATTTTTGCCCGCAGTTGCTGAAGGCGGACTGCACAATATTGGCAATGGCTTGGTCGTGATCAGACATCGCTGAAACAATCGTCGCGTTCTTGCCCCCGGTTTCGGCAGCAAGCTGGATGGAGGGGCGAACCTCGAGCATTTCCATACCGGTCTCGGTGCTCCCAGTCAGGATCACGCTTTTAACAGCAGGGTGCGTGGTGAGCGTTGGACCGACGCTTGCGCCGGAGCACGGCACAAACTGAAGCACCTTCTTGGAGACGCCTGCCTTCCAAATACATTTGCAAAGCTCGTGTGCCACCATGACCGAATCGGAGGCGGGCTTGAAGATCACCGTGTTTCCGGCGGCCAACATGGAGAGGACGCCGCCACACGGAATAGCGATCGGGAAGTTCCACGGCGAAATCACCAACCCCACACCTTCCGGTTTGGCCTCGATATTTTCAAGGTTATCGAAGGCTTGCGCGGTGAAAGGATAGTATTCGGCAAAGTCGATGGCTTCCGAAATTTCAACATCGGCCTCGCTGAACACCTTACCGGTGTCGAGAGCCGCCGCGCCCACGAGGTCGCCGCGCCCGTTGCGCAGCTCCATCGCCACCTTCGAAAGGATGACGTTGCGCTCTGGATAGGTTTTCGAGCGCCAGCCATCCGGATCGGCTACCGCCACCTCGATCGCCCGTTCGGCATCCTCAACGGAAGCCATGGCAAAGGTGTAGGCATGGATCTTTTCGCGGTTGGGATCAAAGCTATCGCGCGTCTTACAGCTTTCAAAGAGCTCCTCAGCATCGATCACCACCGGCACTTGCATCGGCGCATCGCTGGCTATATTCATCCATTTTTCGCGAACCGCTTCAGCCCACGCGCGGTTACCCGGGCGGCTCCAGTCGGTATCGGGTTCATTGGAAAACCGTCCTTCATAAAAGGTTCCCATCTCGGCCGGAAAGGTTTCGGAGGAGCGATCCTGTGTACGAGTCGGTTCCGTGCGTGCATCGTCGATTGATGCAACGGCATCGAGATATTGCTGATGAAGGAAGGCCCATTTATCGGAATCCGTTTGAAGGTCGCAGGCATAGCGCAAGAAATTTTCCGGGGAGGTATTTTCGTCCAGCCGTCGGATAAGATAGGCGATGGCGTTGGTAAACTGGCCCCTCTCTGCAACGGGTGCGTAGAGTAGCACGTTATCGGAGGTCTGCTGGATGGCACGACGAACGTGGTCGCCCATACCCTCTAGTAGTTCATAGGTCAGGTGATCACTCGCGCCATAGTGCTTGGCGACGGTGCTGGCGAAGGCCTGTTCGAAGAGGTTGTGCGATGCAATGCCCAAACTAACCGCGGCCACGTTTTCGGGCTGCAGACCAAAGAGCACCATGCGCTTATAGTTCGCATCCACCTCGCGTTTATTATCGTACGGAGCAAGTGGCCAATTCATCAACGAGGCCTCCACCTGCTCCATCTCCATGTTGGCCCCCTTCACGATCCGGATATTTATCGGAGCGCCGCCTGCGGCCACTCGGGATTTTGCCCAAGTGGTGAGTTCCTTCATTTTACCATATGAATCGGGCACATAGGCCTGTAAGACAATACCGGCCTCGACGATCTTGAACTCCTCCAGACTCAAGGTCTGCATAAAAGCGGCGGCAGTGAGATCCAGATCGTGATACTCCTCCATATCGAGGTTCACAAACTTAGGCTTGATCGTTCCGTCGGCCTTGGTGAATTCATTGTCACGCGCCGCGCGATAGATTTTGGTCAGACGTTTCATCAATTTGTCAACGGTCTGATCGAAGGCCAGCGGCTGGATCTGGGAATAGATAGTGGATATCTTAATCGAGATCTGTTCGATGGCCGGATTTTTGAGATCGGCCAGATAGCCTCTCAAGCGCCCGCCCGCCTCCTCCTCACCAAGAACGGCCTCGCCAATGTGATTAATGTTCATCCGCACGCCTTCGGCCTTGCGCTTGGCAAGGTGGGCAAGAAAAGGCTTCTCTTCGCCCGGCACGATCGTCCGGCGGCTGTCGCTGCGAATGCGCCCGATGATTGCCGGAACGGAGAGGGCGGGCAGGTGGCGCCCCATATGCATGAAGAGATGAAACAGACCCTTTTCGGGCAGGCTGAGAAAGTTCGGAATGCCGCACTCCTTGAGTAGCTCGTTCATCTGATCCGCCACACGCGGCTGGTTTAGGGTTCGGAAGCTCTGGTCGAACATCATGGTTAGCAAAACCTTGTCGGTCGGATGGGTCAATAGACCCGCCATTTTCTTCTGCACCTTTCTTTCAACGGGGGTCAACTGTCGATTTGCCTCTTCCTGCCATTTCTTGGCTAGCTCGGCGGCGTCTTTGGTAATTTTTTGGAGGTCATTGGTAGTCATCGTTTTCCCCTATTTATCGGTTTTTAATCGTTCCCTGTCCCATGCGACCGAGGTGCTGTTGCATCATGTCGCTGGCCCTTTTCTCGTCGCCTGCCGCTACGGCTTTAACTATATCGCATAAATCTTTGTAGTGATCACAGAGCACGGACTCGTCGTGCTCCAGAAACTCCGCATAGTAGCGATTAATATTTTCGTGGATCGCAGTCTGTATATACTCATAGACTGGATTGCCCGTCATCCGCGCCAGCTCCATATGAAACTCCGCATCCGCACGGACATAGACCCGCCAGCCCGAATGATTATCCAGACTTTCCTTCGCCCTCTTTAAAATATTTTGTAGCCGATCCAGCCCCTCCGGACCGCCCCGCTCCGCCGCTAGCCGCGTAATCGAGGCTTCCATATCCATGCGGACCTCTTTCAGCGACGCCAAAGGAATGTCCTGACTACGAAGCAAAAGTGAAAGGCTGTCCGTTCCCACATTGGGCGTAACCTCTTGAACGATGGCCCCTCCGCCAGCCCCTAGCTGGATATCGATCAAGTTCTTTTCCTCCAGCACCCGCAACGCCTCGCGCAACGTGCCACGGCTCACCGAAAACGTCTCCTTGAGTTCTCGCTCCGGCGGCAGTTTATCGCCCACCTCCAGATCACCTCCGACGATCGCATCCTCGATCTGCTCCACAACGTCCTGAAATATTTTATTGGGCTTGATCTCTTTAAACACGTCTCTACTCCTGCACTAATGGTTAGACCATTAAACCTATGTAATCACCCCTCCTTATGTCAACTCCAGACAAACCGCATTTTCCTCGAATCGACCTGCGGATGTAAACTTGACCTCGTGCAGGTTTAATCTATGCTGTGCGTCTATTTTTATATGGAGAACAGGATCTTGAAATCAAAAAAATTCTTTCGAAAGTCAGACTGGATTGCTTGTCTGGTGTGCTTTTTTATTGCGTTGACCGTCTATGTGCTGACTCTCCAGCCCACCGTCGGGCTTGAGGACTCCGGCGAGCTGATCGTGGCATCGGACTACCTCGGCGTACCGCATCCCCCAGGCTACCCGATCTGGACACTGATGACCTGGTTCTTCCAATGGGTATTCCATGCCGTCACATTCCACGGGCATCCGAACCCGGCATGGGCCGTCAACCTTTTCTCCGCGGTGACCGGTGCTGCCGCCTGCGGCGTGATTGCCCTGTTGATCAGCCGTTCAGGCATGGATCTGTTGCGCAGCATGAAGAAAGAATCCGACATGCTCGGCGAAAAAACCGAAAGCCTCTTCTGCGCAACGGCCGGCATTACCGGCGGCTTGCTGCTCGCCTTTGGCCAGGGAATGTGGTCACAGGCCATCATCGCCGAGGTCTACTCCCTTAATATTCTCTTCCAGTCCTTGGTGCTACTCTTCCTCTACCGCTGGATGGTTGAACCCCAAAAATCAAAATGGCTATTCCTCTGCGCCTTTATGTTCGGCCTCGGCATCACTAACCACCAAACCCTCATGTTCATGGGGCTGGCGATGGCCGTAGGCATCCTTTTCCGGGATTGGAGACTGGGCCGCGATTTTATTATCACCTGTATCCCATTAGCGATCATGGTGATCGCCACCAAGGTCTTAACAGATCAAGAGAGCAACTGGAGCTGGCGAGCCGGCTGGGATCATGTTGGTTTCTGGGTATGGACTGCATTTGCCATTATCATCCCGCTTATTGCCACCTTCACGTTGCCCAAAGGAAAGATTGTTGGCCCAACCCTCCTTGTTATGCTCGTCGGCCTGTCCTTCTACCTCTACATGCCCTTCTCGTCGGATCAGAACCCGCCGATCAACTGGGGCTATCCGCGCACGTGGCAGGGCTTCATGCACGCCATCACCCGCGGTCAATATGAACGGGTAAAACTCGCCCACGTCTTTACCCCGCGTTTTCTTCAGCAAATTGGCACCTATCTCATGGATCTTCGCTCCCAATTCTATTGGCCCATCGCCCTTCTCGCTGGCGTGCCGCTCATCTTCAGCTGGAAAGTTGGAAAGCGCAATCTCGCGTGGCTGGCTACCACACTGATCGCCTTCCTCTCCGTGGGTATTGTGTTCATGATTCTGCAAAATCCAAAAACCGACATTCAAAGCCTGTTCATCGGGCGCGTTCAATATATTCAATCGCACGCGATCTATGTCCTCTGGCTCGGCTACGGCATCCTGCTGCTCATGGCCTGGTTCGAATCGCTGGTTAAAAACAATCCCGTCACCAAAGTCATCGGAGTCGTCTGCGTCCTATTACTCCCCCTCGCGCTGATCTATAAAAACCAAAACGATGAAAACCAGCTGAAGATCTACGGCGGTGCCGAACAGAACGGACACGACTTTGGCTGGCAGTTTGGCAACTGGCAGTTGCAGGGTGTCGACGGCATCAAAGAGGATATGCTGGCGTGGTACTCCCCGGAAGAATTTGAAAAACGCTGGGCGGCCTATCCGAATAAAAACTATCCCGAACCCATGGGGCCCAACGCCATCTTTTTTGGAGGTACTGATCCGGGACGCTTTGTGCCGACCTACATGATCTACTCCGCCAAAGTGCGGCAGGATGTCTACCTCATTACCCAGAATGCACTCGCCGATAATACGTACATGAACGTCATGCGAGATCTCTACGGCGACCAGATATGGGTTCCCTCCCCGGCAGATAGCAACATGGCCTTCCAGAAGTTCCTTGAAACGGATAGACGTGCTTCGGGCGTCAACACAACCGGCGGCAAGGTTCAGGTTCAGGGCGTTCAGCACGTCATGAAAATAAACGGCTTCCTCAGCCAGTGGATTTTTGAACACAACCAATACATCACTGAAATCAAAACCGACGAGGCCACCCGCCCCACCGGTTCCGTCGTTGTGCACAACGACCCTGTGATTGATCCGAAAACCGGCAAGCCCCCGCTACGTACCTTCTATGTAGAGGAAAGCTATGTCCTGCCGTGGATGTATCCCTACCTTACACCCAACGGATTGATCATGAAGATCAACAACAAACCCACCCCGCTCACCACCGAGTTGATTAAAAACGATACTGAATTTTGGAACTGGAACTGCGAGCGCCTGCTCAGCGATGAAAAATTCATCCGCGACATCGTTGCACGCAAAACCTTCTCCAAGCTACGCAGCGCCCTCGCCGGGCTCTATACTGCCCGCGGAAGAGCCAAGGAGGCCGAAGCCGCCTTCCGTCAGGCCATCGCCCTCTACGACCTCAGCCCCGAAGCCAACTTCCGCCTCGCCGATCTGATTTCGAGGCAGGGCCGTTTCGATGAAGCCAGCGCCCTTTTCGATGCTCTCATTGAAAAGGATCCAAACAACGAAAAGGCTCGAAAATTCCAAGATCGCATCCTGCAAATGAAAACGATCAGCGGCCAACGTCAGCTTCTAGAACAGCAGCTCAAAAGCGGCAATATCGAGTTTGCCGACGCCATGCAACTGATCTCCATCTACCTCCAGACGCAACAGGCTTCCCGCGCGGACGCTCTTGCCCAACAAATGATCGCTAGCAATACCCTGCAGCCCGAGATGCTGATGCAGCTTGCGCAACATATGGCCCGAGGCAACCGCTTGCTGGTAGTTGAACGGGTACTTAAAAAATACACCGTCGTCCAACCCAAGGATCCAAAGGGTTGGGTCAACCTTGCGGCTCTCCAGCTCGCCCTGAAAAAGCAGGGGGAAATGTGGGTATCGATCGACAAAGCCATTGCGGTCGGCGGGGAACCCACCCGCAACCTCATCCGCAAGGACACACGCTTCAGCTCCATCCGGAAAACCAAGGAGTTCCAAAAGCGTTTCCCCCAGCCCAGATCAGGTCTTGATGCTCTGCCAAAAATGGGATCTCCAACCTTCTAATGAGAATTCTGATCTACGATGACAATCCCGACTTTGGTGGTCACCAAATCATGGCCTGTCAAGGGGTCGAGGCACTCGCCGCCGACCCAACGATCAAAGTCACATGCATGATCAATCCCGCCAACCGCCATCTGGCTAAACTTTGGAAAAACTTTGAAGTGTTCGATGCCCCCTGCACGGCACAGCAGCTTACATCGCTAAACCCCAACCTCGTGCTCTGCATACAGGGCGACATGACCCAGTCCACTCAAGGCATTGCCGCCGCGAAAAAGGCAGGCATCGAATGCGTCAGCTACCTTGCCCTTCCCCACACCCTCCGTCAGATGGGTGCCAAGCTCGGAACGTTGCGCGATCAGGCCAACCAAAAACGGTACAGTCCGCCCACCCGCTACATCGTCATCTCCGAAGGCATGCAACGCCTTCTGCGCGAACGCGGCACCACCGGCCCCATCACCATCGTCCAAAACGGCATCCCCGTGCCCCCCGCATCAAAAACCACGCCTCACGGTTCACGCCGCACGATCGGCCTGTTGGGCCGCATCGAGTTTAACCAAAAGCGGCAGGACTTTATGGTGCGCACCTTTCTCGATTTCCCCGAAGCCTTCAAAGAATGCCACCTACTCATGGCCGGCGATGGCCCCGATGCCGACCCGTTGCGCCGAATGATCGAAGGAAAAGAAAACATTAGCCTCCGACCTTGGCAGGACGATACCGAGTCCTTCTATAACGAAATCGACGTTCTCATGCTCCCCTCGCGCTACGAAGGCGTCCCGCTCGTGATGCTCGAAGCGCTCGCCCGCGGCATCCCTGTACTCGGCAGCAACCGCGACGGCATGCGCGATACCCTCCCCGAAGCCTGGACCTTCGACCCTGAAAACGGCGAAGCTTTAGCCCGCGCATTTTCCGATCTCCGAAGCAACTGGAAAAATGAGATCGAAGCCCTCCAGACCCGGATCATAACCAAAGCCTCGATGGAAAATTTCAAAGCTAACTTCCACCAAGCAGTAATGCCTGCCGGATCGTCAGATCACCCTAGAGAATGACCGTTTCGCTCCAACACCTCCCCACCATTCCTCGCGGAAACGCAGTTGATTTCGTCTAGTGCTTTAGCTAACATTTTATCTCATGATAACGCCCGTCGAGTCAGAACACTCTGACTCACCTGTAACGGCGGCGATGAAGAACAGAAAGGAGGAAAGTGGAATGATAAAACGGAGCATGTTTGACAAAGGGCTATGTGTGTTTCCATCAATGATTGTAAAGGTTCTCAGCCGACGAACTATTGCATTCCCGGTTTACCTGCTCATATTTGCCGGTTCTATTCATGCAACCGAACAGCCAAAAATTATAGCTGGCCCTTATCTTCAACACGTAACCAAAACAAGTATCACGATCATGTGGGAAACGGATACCCCTTCTCTGTCGATGGTCAGGTTTGGCAAGTCTCGGTTCCTTCCCAAAGGCAAGAATTCGGCACCACTGGACCAACAGGTCTCCTCTACTGAGACAAATACGATTCATGAACTTGTCCTCAATAATCTAGAGCCACAGACCGACTACTTCTATCAAGTTCATTCGCATAACAATGGCAAACAAGGCGTCGAGTCGAAGGTGCTGACCTTTCAGACCGCAGTAAAAGATACATCACCGTTTGCTTACGTTGTGATGGGCGATAATCGAACGTATCCGGAACGCTTCAAAAAGCTGGCGGAAAAGGCCTTTGCGGAGCGACCTAACTTCGTGCTGAATGTCGGCGATGTAGTCTCTAATGGCGCGAATAAAAAAGAGTGGATTACCGAATATCTTGCCCCTGCATCGGAATTGATGAAACGGGTGCCTACGTATGTAGCCATTGGCAATCATGAGCGCAATGCATCTTGGTTCTATCGATATGTCTCCTATCCAACGCCAGAGAATTATTACTCCTTTGACTACGGAAACGCACATTTTACCATAGTAGACAGCAATGCCAAACTGGTGCCCGGATCGAAACAGCGTAGATGGCTTGAGGAGGATCTCGCGTCCTCCAGTGCAAAATGGAAATTTGTTGCGCATCACCACCCTCCGTTCAGTTCGGATGCGGATGACTACGGCAACACATCTGTCGAGTCATCGCGAAGGGGCGACCCAAGGGTCCAATCATTGATCCCCATCTATGAAAAATATAATGTTGATGTCGTATGGTGCGGGCATATCCATGACTACGAGCGTACCTGGCCGATTCGTGATGGTAAAGTCGATCAGGCCAAAGGGGTGATCTACATACAAGCTGGTGGTGGTGGTGCGGAATTGGAAAATTTTGCCCCCACGCGAAGCTGGTTTACGGCAAAAGTTCTTCGCAACTGGCAATATTGCCTAGTCACCATTCACGAGGGCACGTTCCGCATGATGGCATACGATATTGATGGAAGAATGTACGACTTTCTCGAATTGAAGAAATAGCCGCGACATACGCGGATGCATAGCGAACCATTTTGTTTATCGCCTCCGCAGGATTCTAGGAGATATCCATTGTGCAGAAACTCGGGATGGTTCATATTCCCGCCCTTCAACACGCGCTAAACTGAGATTCTTATGACCAAACAATTTTTTACCGTAAAATATAAGCAAGAGGGTTTACGACTCTTCGAAGTGATCGCCGGCGAGCTGGGTATCTCGAAAAAGAAAGCGCAGGCCGCGCTCGACGCCAAACAAGTACTGGTGAACGGTCGGCGAATCTGGATGAAAAATCATCTCGTGAAGGAGGATGACCAGATTGAAATTCTGATTGAGGAGCACGCCCCGACGATCCCGAAAAAGATCCAGATTATTTGGCAGGACAACGACTACCTGATCGTCAACAAACCCGCCTTCCTTCTGACAAATGCCTCGGAAAAGAGCCTTGAGGTCCTTCTCCAGAAACAAGAGAAGAACCGAGATATCTGTGCGGTGCATCGGCTCGACAAAGAGACTTCCGGTTGCGTGATTTTCGCCAAAAACGCAGCAGCCAAGACCGCCATGATTCCGATCTTCAAAGGGCGCGATATCATGAAGATCTACCGAGCTATCACCATCGGCCAATTCCCCAAGAAATGGAATGAAATCCGAACCGACATCGAAGGCTTTATGTCGACGACGCTGGTAAAGACGCTCGATTCCAACCGGTACGCAAGCTATCTCGAATTGCGCATTGAAACTGGACGCACACACCAGATTCGCCGCCATCTGGCCGATAAGCGCTATCCGGTGCTCGGAGACAAGAAGTATGCGGGAACCGGTAATGAGCTGTCGTTGGCACAACCTCGACAGATGCTGCACGCTTATCGCCTTATCTTTCAGCATCCCCGAACTCAGGAAGCCATTCGCGTCCTCGCCCCCCTGCCCCCCGACTTCAAAAAATGCTTGGCACAGCTAAAATTAAGATAGACTTAGCTCGCATTCATAAACACCCGCCAAAGCCCCCCGTTTTCGCTTGCCGCCTTTTCAAAAAGGAGTAGACCTTTGTTTAGGGTTATATGAAGTGGAGGTATGAAATGAGTCAAGAACAGGTGCGAGATATCATTGACCATGCTCGGGATTTTTATTCCCAACTGAGCACATACTACAATGAGTTGAGCGGGGTTACCGACCAAGAGCGGGTAAAGATATTTCTCGACTATCTGAGCGTGTGCGAAAAAAGACATGAGCAGGCCTTGGCTGAGTATGAGGAAACCGCACCTCGCGATATCATTAATACTTGGTTTAAGTGCGGGGATGATGAAGCGACAAGTACGCTTCTGGAACCATCGCTACTTACTTCCGACATGGATATCGATACCGTTCTCCGTGAGGCACTACGGCTTGGCCAATGCATTTCAGATATGTACCAAAAAGCGCTTGATCGCGCCCAGACCGACGGGATCAAGGAGATCTTCAGGAATCTTCTGGAAGGTAATAAGAAAGACATGCGCAACCTCGTTCGCGATTGCGGCCATCTACACGACTGGTAGTTTGGAAGAAAAACAGCAACAAACCCTCCATTCAAGGCAAGCAACTCCTTATACATTTCCGTCGCTAACGAACCGAAATTTTGTCATTAATGGACGCTTATGTTTACCCGAATACTTTTAATACTGATGATGCTGAGCGCTTTTTCCATGGGGCAAACGCAGAGGAGGCAGCGGATAGCAGCAGGCGACCCCCTTGCCAAGGTATATAAGCTTCTCGGAACCCCAGTGATTGAATTTCCACTAAAGGGGAAACTTGTTCAGGAATATAAACAGTGCACCATTACCTCCCGCAAAGGAGTCGTTCTTTCGGCCATCTACAAAGAATCGGCCAAACCCATCGAGAAACCGATTGAAAAAAAGTCGGCTCCATCGATCCATGATCTTAAGATCCTCGCTCTCAAGGGCAATGCCGAGGCTCAATATACGTTGGCTTTTTGCTTCCAGTCCGGGCAAATTGTCGAGAAAGATCAGGATAAAGCCATTGGATGGTATACCAAAGCTGCCCTCCAGGGTCATATGCCTTCGCAGCACAACCTCGGGTTTGTTTATATGACCGGCCAAGGGGTTGAGAAAGACTACGCAGAAGCATATGCGTGGGCACTGCTGGCGGCCGCCAATGACAACGACTCGCTTTTAACATCCCTGATTCACAAGTTGTCGGAAAAACAGAAACGGGCGGGGGAAATTCGGGCGGAGAATATCCTGGCTGAACAACGAGCCAAGCAGGCAGACGTCAAGCAGGAAGATCCCCTTGAAACCTCTACTGCAGGGTAAAATAAAAGATTGCCGTGCCCCATTGGTCGGCAACGGATGAGATCCTTTTTCAAGGGAGGAAAAAGGGGCTAAGATTTTTGCCCGATTGACAAACCTTCAGCCATATGACGTTACGGATCATATGCTGCTATTTGTCGCACCTGCATCCGGTTTATTGGCAGATTTCTTTCGGCTGTAAACGCGCACCCAGTCAACTTCCATACCGGCTGGATAGTGGGCGGGATTGGTCGAACCTGAGTTATTGACCCACTTACCACCAATTTGCATGGAAAGAATAAAGTAGAATGGCTGGTTGAACGGCCATTGCTTCTCGCCCCTCGCCGATATACGGGGATAGGTATGAGTAGGCTTACCATTTACGGTGAAGACAATCTTGTCCGCATCCCACTCGCAGCCGTAGGTGTTCCAGTCATCGCGCTTGATCTTGGCTGTGCTTCCTTTCTTCGGTGCATTGGTCTTATCGATCTTGATTGTGTATTCGGAATGCACCGTCTGATAGACTTTACAATCAAAGTTTAAATGTTCCATCAAATCAATCTCGCCATTGGCGGGCCATCCTTTTTCAGCCCCTAACATCCACAGTGCTGGCCAAGCGCCCTGGGCGCTTTTGAAGCGCGCTCTAATCTCCCCCTTGCCGTACTTGAAGGCGAACTTCCCCTTGCTGGTAACTCCGGCCGTTAGATAGGACGCTGTACCCTCATTCTTTTCATTGATGATCCCGCGAAGGTGCAGCACTCCATCCTTGATCTTCAGTAAACGAGGATCATCCGACATCGTGTTCTGCCAATCGGATTTGCCGCGCTTGCAAAGCCTCCACTTAGAGTCATCCAATTCTTTTTCAGTGAAGTCATCGCTCCATAGCAACGTCCATTTGGTCTCCTGCAGGGTCGCCGTGATACTCTTGCTCACATCATCCTCCGCAGAGACGTTTGAGTTCATGGCAATAAGGACCGCGAAACCCGCATAGCATATAAGCTTCTTGATCATTCATTCTCCTTCATATGAATGTGCGGGTCAGGCGTGGCTGTAAGCCGTCGCCTGCATCCGGCTTGTTATCTTTTTTTCTGATCCTTCTCTAACAGTTCATTCATCGCGGCTACGTCCATGCGACATAGCCTCCAGTCATTGAGGGGCTTCGCCCCCAATGATTCATAGAACTGCTTTGCCCGCTCATTCCAGTCGAGCACTATCCATTCGCATCTCCGGCATCCTCTTTCTCGGGCTACCCGAACGACCTCAACGAGAAGTGCCTTGCCCAGGCCCTTCCCCCGAGCGCTTGGTTCAACATAAACGTCCTCTAAATATATTCCTGGACGGCCCTGAAAGGAGGAAAAATTATGGAGAAAGAGTGCGTAACCACATATCTCGTCACCTATATATCCGACAAGCAACTCTGCCGCAGGCTCCTGTGCAAAGAGGTAACGCTCCAACAGTTCTTTCGTTACCCGGAATTCATCGAGTAACTTTTCGAACTCGGCAAGCCCTCTCATCAGGTCAACAATGCGGGGAAGATGTTCGCGAGTTGCTTTGGCGATTCGCTGCGTTTGGTCCAAAGTTTTCATATTTTTCCAATGATAACTAAAATTCTATATGGCGGTGGTTTTTCGAAAGGGAGGAGAGTAGATCACCGTCTCCGGCCCGCCAATAAATAGAATCTCCTTCATTGGATGAGAGTAGGATTTTTCCGTCCATCAGGACAAGGAGATTGGAACTTGGGAATTCGTGTCCGATCCTGATATAGGTTGTCACTTTGGAAAGTCATCAGCCACAAAATAATCCAGACACAACTAAAGCCCTGCAAATACAGGGCTTTAGTCGTTAAAACTGGCGGAAAGAGAGGGATTCGAACCCTCGGTAGGACAAGTCCTACACCGGATTAGCAGTCCAGCACCTTCAGCCACTCAGTCATCTTTCCGCGCTAAAACGAGGAGGGAAGATAGTTGAGCCCTCTAGCCTTTGCAAGCGGTTTTTGGAAGGAAACAACGCAGGTTACCAAAATTGGTAGGCATTGTATTTGATGACATAGAGGCCAAGCAGAAAATTGGTGGTTCCGTGGGCAATGATCGCCGCCCAGATATCCTGAGTTTTAATATAGAGCAAACCAAAAGCCAGTCCGCAGACGATTCCCGCCATCCATTCAAAATGTTCAATACCAAAGAAAACGGAGATGAGCAGAAGCATCGTCCAGTTCAACTTCCCGGCATTGATCTTAAAAAACGGACTCCCCTGCATCCATCGGTAGAGAAAACCCCGAAAGAAATATTCTTCAATAATGGCAATCACTACCGAGGTGCCAAACATGTGGATCCAAAACGTTAACCAACCGGTGACCCTGGGGTCGTAGGCATGTAAGCCCGCATGTTCCCCCTCTTCGAGCACGTCGTACGGAACCAAGGTGCGCTCCACATTATCGGCTCCAAGGACAACCGCCTCCTGCACCTCGGCTGATTCGGCAAGCAATGGCAACTCCTGCAGTTCACGCGTCTGGAGCGGCTTCATCAGATCAACAAACAAGCGGTCGTACCACTCGGTTACGGCGGGGGATTTTTCCACCACCCACGGACTCTCGAAACCAACCCATACCACAAAAATCAGAATACCGACGCCGAGGGCGGCGGGAATGTTCCGCAACTTGAGACGCGGATACCAACGCCAAGGGCGGAAAACGGCCAGCAGAACGAGGCCGCCGATGGTGCGGGCATTGTAGCCGTCGAGCCAGACCATCATGGTTAGCCAGATGGCAAACGGGAGAATATGGGCAAGAACCGCTTTGGTGTTTTCGCGTTCCTCTTCGGGCGTAAGCTCAGTGTGGGTTCTTTCGCTCATGGAGAATATGTAATACGTAACGAGTGATGCGTAATTTACCTGTTGCAGGGAAATGATTGCGCATCACGAAGTACGAATTACTCCTTCGTTTCCTTTTCTTCTTCGGAGGAGATGATTTCCTTTTTCTCGACCTCGTTTTCCGCATCCGGCTCGGTGCCTTCCTTCTGCCCCTTCTTGAACTCACCGAGACTCTTGCCCAGCGACCGCGAAAGTTCAGGGAGTTTCTTTGCGCCGAATAGCAACAGGATCACAAAGATGACCAGTATGATTTCCGTATGCCCCTGCATACCCGGGATGAAAGCCAGTGTGTCCATTATATTACTCCTCGTTTGAATCGTTTGTTTTTTCAGGTTCCGGATCAACGGAAGCCTGTTCTGCCAGATCATCCGGCGGTTCTTCGGGTTGTACGTCTTTCTTTTTCCCCTCAGTAAAGTACAGGAACCATATACAGAACTCGTATAGCAGGATCAAGGGTACTGCCATTAAAACCTGCGTCGTGATGTCGGGCGGGGTAAGCAGCATGGACAGAATAAACAGCCCGACAATCACATGGCGGCGCTTTTCCTTAAGTTGCTTAGAGTTCAGAATACCCAGCTTTCCCAGCAGGATAATAACGATCGGAAGCTGGAACGCCACCCCGAAGCCCAGCAGAACCTGCAAGGTGAATCCAATAAACTTTTGGTAGTTCCAAATGGCCTCCCCGCCCAGTTTATCGGTAAAGCTCCACATGACTTTCATGGCCAGCGGAAGCGTTACTTTGTAGCCCAATAAAACCCCGACCACAAACAGAACACCTGAAAAGCCGGACACGCGTTGGAAGATCTTTCGCTCCGACGCCCTGA
>JAUXGY010000379.1 GCA_030621805.1 Kiritimatiellales bacterium
CCCCGTTTTATCGAAATCCAGCGGTCAAATTTCCGGGCCGCTGGATTTTTTTGTTTTATTTAATCTCATTACCCCCGTTTTTATTGGGGTTTACGCCCTTTTTTAGAAAAAATGAAAAAAAGTTCGGTTTCGGAGTAACACCTTTGGGAAAGCCCCCGTATTACATAGCGAACCCAACAACAGCTTTATAGAGGCACACGCGACAACTTAAGTGAACCCAACCCACCCGTCGCTAGCTTCAATACTCCGAGTGAGCCCCGCCTACCCAGCGGGGCTTTCTTTTTATCTACACGTGGAGCAGGCTTTCCTGCCTGCTCGCCCCGTACGGGTTGCCATTGACTCTACGGCACGCACGCGGTAGCGTCCGCACCCTTATGAAATTCTCCGATCTAGCCCTAAACGAACCGATCCTCCGCGCCATTGAAGAGGCCGGCTTTACGGAACCGACCCCCATCCAGGCCGAAGCCATCCCAACCATTCTATCTGGCCGCGACGTGTTGGGCTGCGCCCGCACCGGAACCGGCAAGACCGCCGCGTTTGCCCTGCCGCTCATCCAAAAGTTGGAGGACTCCTGGATCGCCGCCCGCGAAATCCGAGTTCGTTCTCTGATCCTCTCCCCCACCCGCGAGCTGGCCATCCAGCTCCACGGTAATATTTCCACCTTTGCCCAACATACCGAACTCACTGCCCTGCTCGTGCACGGCGGAGTTGGTTTTGACGACCAAATCGAAGCCCTGCGCGCGGGGATCGACATTCTCATCGCCACGCCCGGGCGGATGCTCGATCTGATTACCCGTAAGGCACTCAAGCTCGACCAGATCGAAACCTTTGTGGTCGACGAGGCCGACCGGATGCTCGATATGGGCTTTGCGCCCGATATCCGCAAGATTGCCAAGATGTTGCCGCAATCCCGGCAGGCGCTCTTCTTTTCCGCTACCATGCCGCAGGATGCCCTCAGGCTGGCGGGCAGCTTTCTGCGCAAGCCTAAGCATATTTCGGTCGACCCCGTTTCCGCCGCCGCCGAAAATATTGAAAAGTCGCTCTACTATGTAGAGAAGAACGATAAGTTTGCCCTGCTCGAATGGGTGCTCAAGCAACTCGACTACGAGCGCGTACTCGTCTTTTGCCGAACCCGCCGGGGTGCCGACCTGCTGACCGAGCGGATGCAGAAGGCGGAGCTACCCGTCGCCGTGCTGCATGGAGACAAGACCCAAATGCACCGGCAAAACATACTCGAAGAATTCCGTGCCGGCGAAACCCCGGTGCTGATTGCCACCGACCTCGCAGCCCGCGGCATCGATATTGAGAACATTTCGCACATCATTAACTTTGATCTGCCTAACGAGCCCGAAACGTTCGTGCACCGCATTGGCCGCACCGCTCGGGCCGGAGCCTCCGGCCACGCGCTCAGCTTTTGCGACCCCACAGAAAAGAGCTATCTGCGCGACATCCTCACCCATCTCGGTGAGGAACCCAATGTGGAGGAGGAGCACCCCTTCCACAGCGAGCAGACCATGAACTATTCCGGCCGCGTGCAATCCAAGCACTCCCCCGAACACCTCGCCATGAAGCACAGCAAAGGGAAGGAAAAAACATGGCGGCTCGCCCCCAGCGAGCGCAACAAAGTCCACGCCAAATCCGACGGCCCCAAGAAAAACGCCCGCCGGAATCCTAAGAAAAAGTTGGGCTCAGAGTAAGGTATTGGCAGGAAACGCGCAGTCCGTATGGGAACTATGTTCGCAGGAATATAAACAAAAAGAAACAATCTCAATACGGAAAGCCATACACGCCAAAAGAATTCCGACAAGTTGGGATTGGGTTGATCATCGTCGGAATTATTATCGTTCTATATGGAATCTCCGTTTACCAAAATGGTTCTGAAAATCAGATAATTCAAACAAAGGGAGGAAATGAAATGTACGGTACAGAGTCAGAAAACCCATTATATATCCTGATCGCAATTGCCGGGGGAATATCATCCGCTTCTGGAGTATTCATGTGGATTCATGGGAAGAGAAAATGAAAAAATTAATCCTCTTATTTACAGTCGCATTATCCATTACAGCCTTTGCTCAAAAGCCCATCTATCAGTTCTCGTTTGATGACACAGACCACATGAAGTTTGGGGGAAACCGAAGCATTACAATCTACCCCGCAAGCGAACGTTTAAAACCGATGCTTGAATCCAATCTTCAGAAAAAAATCAAAGCGGCAAGCCACATCTCTGGAATCATCATCAAGACCGAGAATCCAGATAGGGCCGCTCAAGACATATTGAATCAGCTTTCAGAAAAAACAGGGGAAAAGATCGGTCGTATCTGGAATTCGGTTTTAAAGAAAGCATCCCCAACCACCATATTGATGGGAGCCAGCAAATCCTCCACATGGTACATCGTTGTTTCCCCGACATCAGATGGAAATTATGTCCTCACCATTTCCTATTTCATCGAAGATAAAAAGGATGCCTAACCCGCCTCTGCCGGGTCAAGGGGTGGCGGTGCCGAGGAAGTCGTAGCTGAGC
>JAUXGY010000484.1 GCA_030621805.1 Kiritimatiellales bacterium
TGTTGTTGAACGAAAAACCGACCTTGGAACACAAGTCAACTTGCAGGATGCGCTGGCTACACTGTCCGGCTCCGATGAGTTCCATATACGGGCATCCATCCCCATCGACCGCCTTAAATGGATTGTCTGCGACCCCGAAAATGGCTCCGCCGTCACTATCACGCGCAACATCGGTGAAGTCCGTACGGGGCGTGCTGTCCGGCTCGAAAGCGCGCTCGAAGAGAAGGGCCGCATGGCCCGCGTGCTGGTAGCCGTAGAAACCCCGCTCAAGGGAGAGCAACCGCTGTTGTTCAATGAATATGTGCGCATCGAGCTCGAAGGAGCCCTACTTGAAAACACCTATCGCATCCCGCGATCCGCCCTCCACGATGAGCGGTTTATCTGGCTGGCAACCCCAAATAAAACCCTTCAGATCCGCGAGGTTACAGTCCGCTGGCGCGATGCCACGGATGTACTTATTTCCGGAAAACTCAAAGAAGGCGCACAACTCATTCTCACCAATCTTTCCTCCCCAATCAACGGTATGAGCCTGCGGATCGCTGGCGACCCGGAACCGAAACCCGGCATGGGCGGCGGCAAAGGAAAGGGAAAGGGAGGCGGAACGTCTGGACAAAAGGATATGTCCCCAGAAAAAGGATCGATGAACCATGAAGGATAAATTGATTTTACCGGGAAAAGAACGGCGAGGGCCGATCTCGTGGATGACGCAGAATTCCGTTGCCGCCAACATTGTCATGCTGATTCTGGTGGCAGGCGGCCTGTTGCAGATTTTTAATATTCGCCAGGAGTTCCTGCCGAATGCCGAACTCGACTTTATCACGATCCGCGTACCCTACCCCGGTGCCAGTCCGGAAGAGGTGGAGCAAGCTATTGTACTCGCCGTCGAAGAAGCGGTGCGTGGATTGGATGGCGTCCAGGAAATAACGGCACAAGCCAATGAAGGTTTTGGGTTGGTGACCGTTGAAATGGCCCCCGGATACGACACGGGGCGGCTCTCGCAGGATATCCAGGGCGAAGTCGACCGAATCCGGACCTTCCCGCAGGATGCCGAAGAGCCGATCATCAGCGTAAGTTCATTCCGCCGCGAGGTGTTAACTGTGATTGTCTCGACCGATACAGCCGATACAGCTGATACCGTCCTGCGCGAAATCACCGAAGAGGTGCGCGATAGCCTAATCCAATCACCGGGCATTACGCAGGTGGAGCTTTCCAACGTCCGCAACTACGAGATTTCGATCGAGATTCCGCAGGACTCGCTGCGGGCCTACAACCTGACCATCCAGAATGTAGCGGATATTATTTCGCGTGCTTCGGTCGAACTCCCGAGCGGCGGCATGAAAACCAGTAGCGGCGAAATTTTGGTGCGGGTACGCGACCGCCGCGACTATGGCGAAGAGTTTGGAAAGATTCCTCTGATTACCAGCCCCGATGGAACGCAAGTCCTACTGGAGGACGTTGCCACGATTCGTGACCACTTTAGCGACTCGGATCAGTTTACCTATTTCAACGGCAAGCCCGCCCTGTCGATCTCGGTCTACCGCATCGGAAAAGAAACCCCGCTCACCATCGAGAAAGCCACCCTCGAAGTGCTCGACCAGTTGGAAGCCCGCCTCCCCGAGGATATTGAGTTC